>NZ_JARWRU010001152.1 GCF_029867845.1 Nocardia farcinica
CCCGTGGTGTTCTCCGCCCCTTCCCCCACCGGCCCCCCCCCCCCCCGTGGGGCCCCCCCGGCCGGGGGGGGGCCCGGTCGTCTCCGGCTCAGCCGCCGAGGGCGCGTTGGCGTTCCTCGATCACCTCCACCGCCTCGGACAGGCTCACGCCACGATGGAGTGTGCGGTATTCCTTGATCGCCTCGATCTTCTTGCCCGCCGACAGCAGCGCGTCGACCCGGGCCGAATCGCCGGCGTTCAGCAGCGGCCGCCCGGCGGAGTCGGTGGCCTCGATGCCGAGGTGTTCGATGATCAGGTCGAGTTTGTGCTCGACGCGGGCCAGCCTGCGCTCGAGTCTGCGGTTGCCGAACATGCCCTCGACCCTAGCGAGTCGGTGCTCGGACATCTCGGTTCGCCCGTGGCGTCACGACCCCGGCCGACAGCGCGCATACGACCACCGCTACCAACGGCACCACCAGAGCGGTGGTCAGCGACACCAGTTCGGTCAGACCGCCGATCAGCGCGGGCCCGGCGAGCAGGCCGAGATAGCCCAGGGCGAACACCCGGGACATGTCGGTGGCCGCGGTCGTCGACCCGAGATTGCCCGCGGCGGTGAAGATCTGCGGGATGCTGCCGGACAGTCCGAGCCCGCACAGCGCCCAGCCGGTGAGAGTCAGCGGCGTCCACGGCGAGACCACGATGAACGTCAGGCCGAGGGCGGCCAGCAGCATGCCGTGGCGGACCACCGCGACCGGGCCGATCGCCCCGCTGACCCGGTCGGCCACCAGCCGCCCGCCGGTCATGGTGATCGAGAAGGCGGCGAACGCCAGTGCGGCGGTGGCGTCGTCGACGCCGAGCCGGTCGCGCATCTGCAAGGTGCTCCAGTCGGCGGCCACACCCTCGGTGAGCAGCACCGCGAACGCGATCACCGCCAGCGCCAGCACCTTTCGCCCGTGCCCGGCGCGCGGGTCGTCGGCGGACGGCTCGCCGAGATCCGCTCGCGGTGTCCGCCCGCTGCCGGTCCGCACGGCGGGATCGTCCAGCGACACCGTCGCGCCGGGATCGCCGCCCGGTGCCGACACCTCGGCGCCGGGCACGGTGGCGTGGACGTCCTGGTGCGCGTCGGGCAGCATGCGCGGCACCCACAGCGCCGTCAGCGCGAGCCCGGCCAGACAGGTCAGCAGCAGGGTCAGGCGGAGGTCGAGGCCGAGGCGCAGCGCCCCGGCGCCCAGCAGCGAGCCGAGCAGCCCGCCGCCGGAGAACAGGGCGTGAAAGGCGGCGAGGATGGGTCTGCCGTACGCGCGTTCGACCTGCACGGCCTGGGCGTTCATCGACATGTCCAGCGCGCCGTTGGCGAAACCGAAGCAGGCCAAGGCGATTCCCAGCTGCACCGGACCGGTCGCCAGTCCGGGCCCGATCACCGCCACCGAGGCCGTCACCGCCGCCGCGCCCGCCTGCGTTCTGCTGCCGAACCGGTCGGCCATGGGCCCGGCCAGACGGATGCCCGCGATGGCGGCGCCCGCCATGAGCAGGATGAACATGCCCAATTCGGAATGCGAGACGCCGGTGCGGTCGGTGACGGCGGGGATGTGCACCACCCACATGGCTAGCAGGAAGCCGTTCACGCCGAAGACGGTGAACACCGCCACCCTGGCCAGGCGCAGCGCCGTGGCCGGTCGATCCGCACCCTGAAGACTCCCCGCACCGTTTCGACGGTACCGGCGCCGCCGTCCGCGAGTCGACGGTCCGCGCTCCCCGCGCGGCGCGCTGCTCGCGCGGGTTCCGCGTGGCGGTGGGCGGTGTCGCGCATGGGGTCACCGGGGCGCGCTCGGCTATCGTCGGCCGGGTGACACTGCCCTATCCCGTGCTCTGGCCGATGCCGACCCGCTGGGCCGACAACGACCACTACGGTCACGTCAACAACGTGACCTACTACTCCTACTTCGACACCGCGGTCAACGGGTGGCTGATGCAGGCCACCGGCACCGACATCCGCGAGCTGCCCGCGATCGGCGTGGTCGCGCAGACCTCCTGCACGTTCACCGGCTCGGTCAGTTTCCCCGACCAGTTGCGGGTCGGGCTGCGGATCTCACGCCTCGGGCGCTCCAGCATCACCTACGACCTCGGGCTCTACAAGGTGATCGGCGGCGAGGTGACCGGCGGTGAGGTGACCGGCGGCGGAACAGCCGGAACCGGCCGGGGCGCCGACACCGTGGTGAGCGCGGCCGGGGAGAACGGCGCCGAGCGGCTGGAGCTGTCGGCCACCGGCACCTTCGTGCACGTCTACGTCGACGCCGAGACCCGCAGGCCGGTGGAGATCCCCGAAGTCGTCCGGGCCGCGGCCGCGGCCATCGTCATCCGGTGACCCCGCCGCCGAGCAGCGCGGACTGGAACCGCCGCATCCCGGCCAGCCAGCGGTCGTAGTCCGCGCCCTTGCGCCGGTACATCTCCAGCACCTCCGGGTGCGGCAGGATGAGGAACTGTTCGGCGGCCACCCCGGCCACGATCACCTCGGCGACCTCCTCCGGGCTCAGCACGGCGCCCGCGCTGGTGACCGTCTTGATCGCCAGCGCCGAGGCCTGCTCGTCACCGGGCACCAGATCGCCCCGCAACAGCCGGGTGTCCACGCCCATCGGGCACACACAGCTGACCCGCACCCCCTGGTCGCCGTAGGTCACCGACAGCCATTCGGCGAAGCCGACGGCGGCATGCTTGGTCACCGAGTACGGCGCCGAACCGAGCTGGGTGAGCAATCCGGCAGCCGAGGCCGTGGAGACGAAACAGCCGCCGCCGCGTTCCACCCAGCCGGGCACGAGCAGCCGCGCCGCCCGCACGTGCGCGAGTACGTTGACCTCCAGCGCGGCCGACCACTGCTCCTCGGTGCTGTCCAGCCCGGGCCCGCCGCCGATGCCCGCGTTGGCGAAATACATGTCGACCGGCCCGAACTCGCTGCTCGCCCGCTCGATCAGCGCCCTGATCAACTGCTCGTCGGCCACATCCCCGGCCAGTGCCAGCGCGTTCGGCCCGATCTCCTCGGCCACCCGCACCACCGCGGCCCCGTCGAGATCGGCGACGACGACCTTCGCCCCGCCCTCGGCGAGCCGGTGCGCCAGTGCCGCACCGATTCCGCCGCCCGCGCCCGTCACGATGGCAACCTTGCCCGCAATATCCATTACCGCAGAGTAGCGGCAGCCCACAGCGGTGGCAGGCCGCGCCCGACGGGGTCCGGCGCGGGCGCGGGGCCGGGTGGGTGGAGGGTGCGGGGCTCAGTTCGTCCCGCTGAGCCGCTCCAGCAGCGGCGCGGTGCGCGGACCGACCAGCTCGCGCATCACCAGCGCCATGTCGGTGCGCTCCACACCCGGGATCTGCAGGATCTGCTCGGCCAGCCGGTAGAGGTCCTCGGCGTCGCGGGCCACGATCCGCACTGTGAGGTCGACCCGGCCGGTCATCCCGCACACCTCGGTGACCTCGGGGATCTCGGCCAGCGCGGCCACGATCGGGTCGAGCCGGTGCTGGTCGAGCACCACCGAGACGAAGGCGGCCAGCGGGTAGCCGAGCGTGCGGGGGCGCACCCGGCGTTCGATGCCCGCCAGCACGCCGTTGGCCTCCCAGCGGGCCAGCCGCGCCTGCACGGTGTTGCGGGACAGGCCGAGCCGAGCCGCCAGCTCGACGCCGGTCGCGCGCGGGGTCTCGATCAGGGCCAGCAGCATGCGGGCATCGGTCGCGTCGATGTTCGCCTCGGGTGCCTCGGGGGCGTCCTGACCGGTCATGTGACGCAGTATGGCACCGTTCGGCCGGTCTGGATTGCGCATTGTGCACAATCGTGTGTCGCCTACTTGCGCATCCCGCCAAAAGGAGGATGCTGTGAAGTAAGCCACACCGGCGGAGTAAGCCACACCGGCGAAGTAAGCCACACCGGCGAACCAGCCGCCACGAGGCGAACCGAGAACTGTGTGACAGGCCCACAAGGCCGCGAGCGCAGGAGGCGATACCCATGCCCGACCGAGCAACCGTTCCCGCTCCGAGTGCACCGCCCCACCGGGGCACCCTCCCCGACCGGGGAGCCGCGCCCCGCGGACGGCGTCCCGGCACCGATTACCCGGTGCAGCTGATCCAACCCGACGGCGCCAGGGTGCTCGATCGCGAACACGCCGCGCTCGTCGCCGACATCGGCCCCGACCGGTTGCGCGAGCTCTACCGCGACATGGTGCTCGCCCGGCGCGTCGACCTCGAGGCCACCGCGCTGCAACGCCAGGGCCAGCTCGGCCTGTGGCCGCCGCTGCTCGGCCAGGAAGCCGCCCAGGTCGGCTCCGCGCACGCCCTGCACCCCGACGACTACGTGTTCTGCAGCTATCGCGAGGCCGCCGTGGCGCTGTGCCGCGGCGTGGCGCCCGAACTGCTCACCCGCATGTGGCGCGGGGCGTCGCACCACTGCTGGGACCCGGAGGCGGTCGGCATGACCAACCCGAACATCATCGTGGGCGCCCAGGGCCTGCACGCCACCGGTTACGCCTACGCAGCCCAGCTCGACGGTGCCGAGATCGCCACCATCGCCTACTTCGGCGACGGCGCCAGCAGCCAGGGCGACATCGCCGAGGCGCTCGGCTTCGCCGCGAGCTGGAGCGCGCCGGTGGTGTTCTTCTGCCAGAACAACCACTGGGCGATCAGCGCCCCGGTCCGGGTGCAGAGCGCCACCCCCCTGGCGCGCCGCGCCTACGGCTACGGCATGCCGGGCATCCAGGTCGACGGCAACGACGTGCTCGCCGTCCTGGCCGTCACCAGGCAGGCGGTGGCGCGCGCCCGCGCGGGCGGCGGCCCCTCGTTCATCGAGGCCCTGACCTACCGCATGGGCCCGCACACCACCGCCGACGATCCGACGCGCTACCGCACCGCTGCCGAACTGGAGCAGTGGGCGCGCCGTGACCCGATCGACCGGCTGCGCAGGCTGCTCGAGCGGGAGTCGCTGTGGGACGAGGAGTTCGCCGCCGAGGTCGGCGAGCGCGCCGACGCCGCCTGCGCCGACCTGCGCCGCGCCACCCTGACCATGCCCGACCCGCCGCCCTCGGCGCTGTTCGAGCACGTCTACGCCGAGCCGCATCCGCTGATCGAGCAGCAGCGGCGCGAGCTCGCCCGAGCCGAAGGAGCCCTGTCATGACCACCACCACCTTCGCGGGCGCGCTGAACACGGCGATGCGCCGGGCACTGGAGAACGATCCCAAGGTCGTGCTGATGGGCGAGGACATCGGCAGGCTCGGCGGCGTCTTCCGGGTGACCGACACGCTGCAGAAGGATTTCGGCCCGCACCGCGTGATCGACACCCCGCTGGCCGAGTCGGGCATCATCGGCACCGCCTTCGGCATGGCCCTGCGCGGCTATCGGCCGGTGTGCGAGATCCAGTTCGACGGCTTCGTCTACCCGGCCTTCGACCAGATCGTCTCCCAGGTGGCCAAGATCCACTACCGCACCGGCGGCAAGGTGCTCGCCCCGCTGACCATCCGCATCCCGTTCGGCGGCGGCATCGGCTCGGTGGAGCACCACTCCGAGTCGCCGGAGGCCTATTTCGCGCACACCGCCGGTCTGCGGGTGGTCTCGCCGAGCACCCCCGCCGACGCGTATCACATGCTGCGCCAGGCCATCGCCGCCCCCGACCCGGTGATCTTCTTCGAGCCCAAGCGCCGCTACTGGGACAAGGCCCTGGTCGACTTCGACGCCGACCCCGACCTGCCCCTGCACGCCGCGCGGGTCCGCCGCCCCGGCGCCGATGTGACGGTGGTGGCCTACGGCGGCACCGTGGCCACCGCGCTGGCGGCGGCCGACATCGCCGCCGAGGAGGGCCGGTCGGTCGAGGTGATCGACCTGCGCAGTCTCGCACCGCTCGACATCGGCACCGTCGCGGAGTCCGTGCGCCGCACCGGACGCCTGGTGATCACCCACGAGGCCCCCGTCTTCGGCGGGTTCGGCGCGGAGATCGCCGCCCGGGTGGGCGAACAGTGCTTCTATCACCTGCAAGCTCCGGTGCAGCGGGTCGGCGGCTACGACATCCCGTACCCGCCCTCGAAGCTGGAGAAGTACCACCTGCCCGACTCGGACCGCATCCTCGACGCGGTCGACCGCTCCCTGGCCGCCTGAGGAGGGCCGCCCCTGTCCTCCCGGACCGAGGCGGCCCAGCTCCGCCGCTCGACCGATCCTGCCCGCTCCACCGGCCCTGCCCCCGATGCGGAAGAGGTGATCCGTGCCCGACACCGGCGCCATCCTGGAATTCCGGCTACCCGACCTCGGTGAGGGTCTCGCCGACGCCGAACTGGTCTCCTGGTCGGTCGGCGTCGGCGACCACGTCGACCTCAACCAGGTCATCGCCGAGGTCGAGACCGCCAAGGCCGTGGTCGCCCTGCCCTGCCCGTACACCGGCACCGTCGCCGAACTCCTCGCCGAGCCCGGGGAGACGGTCGTCGTCGGGGCGCCGCTGATCCGGGTCCGCGACGAGGGCGGCAACGCCCACCTCGGCGAGGTGACGGGCGCGGGATCGTCCGGGGCGAACGGGCACAGCGGGGGAGGGGCCGCCGCGGCCGACGCCGCGGGTGGTGCGGCGGGCAGCGCTGCCGGGGGTTCGAACGCGGTACTCGTCGGCTACGGCCCGCAGGGCGAATTCCGTTCCCGCCGAAGGGCGGCCGCGGGGGTGGCCGATGCCGGGACGACAGCGAAGCCGTCCGGGGAGCCCATCCCCGCCGTCCCGGCCGCGCGCAAGCTGGCGCGGGAGCTGGGGGTCGACCTCGCGCAGGTCGCGGGCTCCGGCCCGGACGGCGCGATCACCGTCGCCGATGTCCGCGCCGTCGCCGTGCGCGCCGCCCCGCGGACAGGGGCCGTGACACACGGGACGGGGGAGCGGCACGGCGGTGACCGGGAGACGAGGACCCCGGTGTCCGGGGTGCGCAAGCGCACCGCCGCCGCCATGGTCACCAGCGCCACCACCATCCCGCAGGCGAGCACCGCCCTGACCGTCGACTGCACCGCCACGGTCGACGCGGTCGAACATCTGCGCGCCACACCGGAGTTCGACGGTCTCCCGCTGACCCCGCTGACCTTCGCGGCCGCCGCCGTGCTGGCGGCCCTAGGCCAATATACATATTTGAAAGGGGAATTACACGATAACGCGAAGGAGATACTAAGCAGGCACAACGTAAACCAGGGTGTCGCCCCC
>NZ_JARWRU010001153.1 GCF_029867845.1 Nocardia farcinica
CCCCAGCCCCGAACCGAAGCCGCCCCCCAGTCGCGTCCCGGGGCCCCCCACGCCACCACCCGCCACATAGACTCACTCATAGCCCGGCTGTCGCGGCGCGCCCCCCCCCGCCCGGGCGGCGGCGTAAAGTGCACCCCCCGCCACAACAACCAGGCCGGCCGCATAAAACCCCCCCCCCAAGCCCCCCAGACCCCCCCCCCCGCCCCCCCCCGCCCGGGGGCGCCCCTTCCGCTGTTCAGGACAACTCGCGTGTTCAGGACAACTCGCGCAGCCGCCGGACGAGCACCTTGCCGGTGGGGTTGCGCGGCAGCTCGTCCAGGAAGAGCACATCCCGCGGCACCTTGTAGCGCGCCAGCGCGTGCCGCACGTGCTCGCGCACCTCGTCGGCGGTGAGCGTGTGCCCCGGACGCACCACCACCGCGACCCGCAGACGCTGCCCGTACTCCTCGTCGTCCACGCCGAAGGCACTGACCTCGGCGACGGCGGGATGCGCGGCGAGCAAGTCCTCCACTTCGCCCGGGAACACGTTCTCCCCGCCGGAGACGATCATGTCGTCGTCGCGGCCGTCGACGAAAAGTCTTCCCGCCCGGTCGAAGTGGCCGAGATCACCGGTGGACATCAGTCCGCGCACCCGCTCCTTGTCGCCACCACCGGTGTAGCCCTCGAACTGGTAGTCGTTGCCGACGAAGACGCGCCCGACGCTCCCCGCGGGCAGCTCCCGGCCACGCGCGTCGAGGATCTTCACCACCGCGCCCGGCACCGGCGGACCCACACACCCCGGCGCGGCGGCCAGGTCGGCCGGGGTGGCGATGGTGGCATAGGCCGCCTCGGTGGAGCCGTAGACGTTGTAGATCACCGGACCGAAGGTCGCGAGCGCGCGCTCGTACAGCGGCACGCCCAGCTGGGCGCCCGCGACGAAGATCACGCGCAGCCGCGCCAGGTCGTGGCGGTCGCGGGCGTCCGGGCAGGCGTCGACCATGCGCCGCAGCATGACCGGCACCAGGACCAGGGTCTCGGCGCGATGCCTGGCCAGGCTCTCCAGCACCGCCACCGGGTCGAAACGGCGGCGGATCACCAGCGTGGAGCCGAACCCCACGGCCATCACGGCGTGCGCGAAGCCGAGGGTGTGGAAC
>NZ_JARWRU010001154.1 GCF_029867845.1 Nocardia farcinica
TTTATAACCCCTGGCCCCCAACACCCCGGCCCCCCGCGCATACGCCCCCGCCGGCCCCGCCGCCGCCCCCGCCGCACGCACCGGGACCGCTACCGCAGGGGCACGTCGAAGCCCGGCGGCAGCGCGGCCACCGGCCACCAGCGCAGATCATCGGACTCGCTGCTGCGCACCGGGACCGCCCCCGCGGGCGCGGTGATCTGGAACAGCAGGTCCAGGTGCCTGGTCGGCCGCCCGAGCGAGCAGGTGATCGGGTGCGCGTGCGCGCCGTAGAGCCCCGGCTCCAGCCGCAGGCCCTCGATGCCGGACTCCTCGGTGGCCTCACGCAGCGCGGCGGCGGCCACGGTGTCGTCGGATTCCTCGCAGTGCCCGCCGAGTTGCAGCCACCGGCCGACCCTGGGGTGCAGGGTCAGCAGCAGTTCCCGCCGGTCAGCGGAGAACACCAGCGCCGAGGCGGTGATGTGTCCCGGCGCGTGCTCGCGCAGACAGCCACGCGGCGCCGAGCCGAGGAAGGCGAGCATGGACTCGCGGATCGACTCCTCGGCCCCCGACCGCACCTGCCAGCCCGCCAGCAGCTCGATCGCCGAGGCGCGCAGCGATTCCGCGCTCACAGCTCGACCAGCCCCTCGCCGCCGGTGCGCGGCGGCCGCGGCGCGAGCCCGGCCACCGGGTAGCCGATCGCGACCGCGCCGAGCGGCTGCCAGTCCCCGGCCAGGCCGAGTTGCTCACGGGTGATCTCGGGAGCGAAGATCGTCGACCCGATCCAGCAACTGCCGATCCCCTCGGCGGCCAGCGCCACCAGCAGGCCCTGTACCGCGGCGCCCGCCGCGACGGTGAACATGGTGCGCTCGGCGGCCTGCCTGCGCTCGTCGGGATAGTCGTGGGCGCCGTCGGGGACCATGCACGGGATGATCATCTCGGGCGCGTCGAACAGGATGCGCCCGCGCCCGACGCGGCGTTCCACCCGTTCCGGGTCGAGGCCGTCGGCAGCGAGGTCGGCGCGCCAGGCGTCGGCCATGGCGGTCAGCAGCCGCTCGCGCCGCACCCGCTCGCGCACCCACACGGACCGCA
>NZ_JARWRU010001155.1 GCF_029867845.1 Nocardia farcinica
TCGGTGGTGTTTTCGGTCTTGGCCCGGGGCCCTGTTGGCGCGGGTCGCTTTGAGGTGGTTGGGGTTGTTGAGCTGGTACTGCGCGTCGACGCCGTGGGCGGGCTTCGCCGCGCGCAGCCGGGCGCCGGTCTCGCGGCGCATCCTGGCCCGGTCGGGGACATCGGGGATGAGGTAGGACGTCGAGGTCCGGGAAGCGGCGAAAGCGGTCATCGCGATTCCGGTGCGGTCAGGCCGAGGAAGTCCTGGACGTTGGTGCTGACCACCTTGGCCGCGTCCGCCGGGCCGAGCGCCTCGACGACCGCGGCGAGGGACTTCTCCGAGTAGCCGAAGGTGCTCTCGTTGTGCGGGTAGTCCGAGGACCACATCACCCGGTCGACGCCGATGTGGTCGACCAGCGTCAGGCCGAGCGGGTCCACCATGAACGAGGCGCGCATGTGGTTGTCCCAGTAGTGCCGGATGTCGTGGGCGAGGGGACGGTCGAGCATGTGCTGGAAGGAGGCGTGCATGTGCTCGGCGTCCTGCAGCGCCGAGGCGACCCAGTTGATCCCGCCCTCGAACCAGCCGATCCGCAGGCCCGGGTGGCGGTCGATGATGCCGCTGAAGATGTACTTGGAGAACAACTCCCGGAACGGCGCGACATTGTGCATCATGCCGACCGCCACGCTGTTGACCTCACACGGGCTCGACAGCGGCGACTCGCCGATGTGGTGGGACACCGGAACGCCGGACTCCTCGATGGCGTCCCACACCGGGATCATGGCGGTGCTGCCGTAGTCGATGACCTTGCCGTCGTCGTCCTTGCCCGCCGACAGTGGGAGCAGGAAGGTGCGCAGCCCCAGCGATTTCAGCTCGTCGAGGGTGCGACGCGCGCCAAGGGGGTCCCACCAGTTGATGAGTCCGACGCCGTAGAAGGCGCCCTCGGAGCGCTCCTGGAGTTCGGCGATGTAGGCGTTGTAGATACGGAAGCACAGCTCGCGGATCTCCTTGTCGGGGTAGAACAGCAGCGCGAGCAGCGCGTTGGGGAAGGCCAGTTCCTTGGCGATGCCGTCGGCGCGCAGGTCGGCGGTGCGGGCGGCGAGATCGGCGCTGCCCGAGCCGGCCAACGGGTCGTACTGCATGAGCACGTGGCTGAAATCGCCGGGCAGGAAGGACTTTCCCTTGCGTCCGAGCTGGAAGGCGCCGTCCTCGTACCAGACCCGGGGCGCGCGATCCTTCAGGCTCTCGGGGAAGCGCTCGTAGAAGATGTCGTGCGCCAGCGAGATGTGGTTGTCGGCCGAGAAGACCTCGGTGCCCACGGGCAGGCCGAGCGTGCCTTCCGCGCGGCCCCGCCGGTCCTTCGGGGGGCCGAAACCGCCTGGGGGGTACAGGGAAGCACTGCTGGTCGGGACCGACATCATGACCCTCCGTTGGCGACTCGGGTGTGGTCGTGGCACCGATCGGCGACTGCCGAGCAGTGCGGTAATGAGATTATCACCATAGGAGAAGATGGCATTCGCACGCAATGCGTCCGAGAAAGCGGAGTGGCAGCTGAGGGGTTGAGAATGATGTTCTCTTCATGAGGTTTCACAGGTGCTTCGCGACACGCGTGGAAGTGACTTTTTCGCCACGCGGTGAGACCCTTGTCACAGCGAGCGAACCAACCTACTGTGTGTTCACTAGGTTTCCGGTCGACAGGTGTTCAGCGTGACAGCTCCCCGCCCCTATGCCTCTCTGCTCGCCAAGGGCGAGGATCGCAGGCAGCGCATCCTGACCGTCGCCCAGCGACTGCTCACCCGCAACGGCTGGCGCAACACCACGGTGGCGATGGTGGCGCGCGAGGCGGGCGTGAGCCCGGCGGGCCTGCTGCACCACTTCCCCTCCAAAGACCAACTGCTGCACGCCGTGCTCGACGCCAAGGACGCAGACGATCTCGCGCAGGCCGATCTCACCGGCGATCTGTTCGTCGAGATCGGCCGGGTGGCCGAACGCATCCAGCGCTCACCGGAACTCGTCGGCACCTTCGTGGTCATGCTGGTGGAGAATCTGCAACCCGAGGCGCCGCTGCACGATCGCCTGCTGGACAGGTGGAAACTCGCCGTCGGCATCGTGGCCGCCATCATCAGGCACAACCAGGAGCTCGGCCACTATCGCGCAGACATGGATGCCGATGTCCGGGCCGTCGAAATCGTCGCGTTCATCAACGGAATGGAGATCTCATGGCTGCTCGATCATTCGATCCCGCTGGCGAAGGTGTTCGAGGAATACACCAGGGCGCTGGCCCGGGACTTCGCTCCGGCCACGGCACCACCCGCTACCGGCTCGACATCGTCGGGACCAGCATCGTCGACGTCGTCGAGCACGCGGGCGGATGGTTGTTCGACCGAGCGATCGCAGGCTGGGAGGTAACCGTTCTCGTCGCCGACCTCGCCGACTCCCGTCCGGTGCGCATCCTCGGCGCGGAGGTGCTCGACCTGGAGACGGTGCTCTCGGCGAGAGGTCAGGGGCGCAGACCCGATGCCCTCGGCATCGCGAGCGCGATCTGCCGGCGCGACTCGCGGGCGAATCGCGGGGTGCTCGAGGCGCTGCGTGACGGTGGTGTGGAAGTCGTCGTGTGGGGTGAGGACTGGGCCTCGCCGCCGGAGCATCCGGTCGATCCGGTGCTGCACCGGCTGAGCATGGCCGCGCAGGCGTTCAAGGCGCAGGCGCTGTGCGCGGCGGCGGCGCCGTCGGTGGAGGTCGGCGCGACCGAGACCTTCCGCAGCGGGACCACCCTGGTGCCTCAGGTCGCCACCGACCTGCTGCCGGTCGGCTGA
>NZ_JARWRU010001156.1 GCF_029867845.1 Nocardia farcinica
TCCGGCAGTACCTGCTATGTGGTTCGGGGGCACACATGGCCCGGCCGGGCGCGGCGGGCCCCGCCGACACCGCCCCGGCCGCCGCCGCGGCCGAGGCAGCCGAGCGCGTGCTCGCCCGCGAGGGCGGCGCCCGCACGCTCGGCCTCGACGATCTGCGCACCGGGGAGAATGCCCTGCGCTGCGCACTCGACACCGTGGGCGGCACCTGGTCGATCCTGGTGCTCACCGCGCTGCGCGACGGCCCTGTCCGCTACGCCTCGATCAAGCGCGCGGTGGAGGGCATCAGCGATCGCATGCTCACCCAGGTGCTGCGCCGCTTCACCGCCGAGGGCCTCGCCGAGCGGCGAGTGCTGCGCACGATCCCCTCGCACGTGGAGTACGAGCTGACGCCGCTCGGCGTCGAGGTCGGCGACGCGGTGAGCGAATTCGTCGTCGCCATGATGCGGCTGGCTCCCCGGGTCGCCGCGGCACGCGGTGCAGGCGACCCGGATCGACCGGACTGAGCGCCCGCTCACCGGCTGCTCATCGGCTCGTCACCGTCGGCTCGCCCTCGGGCCTCGCCACGTGGCCGTCCGGGTAGCGGGCGAACCGTCCGGCCGAGGCCGGGTGCACCGGATCGTCGACCGGCCACGGCCAGCCACCGAAGCGGGTGCGCTGGTAATCCTCGAAGGCGCGCACCAGCTCGGCCCTGCTCGCGGCGACGAACGGCCCGTGCTGGACGACCGGCTCACCGATCGGCGCGGCCTGTAGCACCAGCGCCCGCACCCGCCCACGCCGGGCGATCAGCGGCAGCTCCCGGCTCGCGTCGAGCACCGCACCCTGACCGTCGTGCAGCGCGACCCCGCCGACCTCGGCCTCGAAGGGGCCGTCGAACAGATAGATCACCCGGGTGACCGCGCCGTCGGCGACGGGCAGTGCCAGTTCACCGCCCTCCGCCACGTCGAGCACCCAGATGGCCAGCCCGGCGGCCGGATCCGCCGCCCACGAGTCCGGCGGCGTGACCGGCTGCCGCACCGGCCCGAACGCGCCCGCCACCACCGTGACCTCCGCCCGCGCGCCCGACGCTCCGACCTCGACGTGGTGGGGCAGCTCGTCGCGCCAGAGCATGGTGAAGTTCGGCTCGACCTGCTTGGCGGCGGCGGGCAGGTTCAGCCAGATCTGGAACAGCTCGAGCGGGTTGCCCTGGTCGCGGTCGAGCAGCGGGAACATCTCCGCGTGCGAGATGCCGCGCCCCGCGGTGAGCCACTGGACGTCGCCGTTGCCGAAGCGGGCCGCGGCGCCGAGGGAGTCGGAATGGTCGACCAGCCCGCGCAGGGCGATGGTGATCGTCTCGAAGCCGCGGTGCGGGTGCGCGGGGAATCCGGGAACGGTCGTGCCGTGATACATGTTCCAGCCCTGCGGGTTGCCGAAGTCGTTGCCGAGCGGACGGCCGGCCAGGGAGGCGTCGGGACCGAGGCCCGCGTTGCCGCGCGGGTAGTCGTCGGGGTGGTAGGCCGTGAAGAGGAAGGGGTCGAAGCCCTGCCAGGGCGAGCCGAGCTCGAAGGGTTCGACGGGTCGTCGCGTGGTCACCGCAGGTCACTCCATCAATGCGTCGTGGTTTCCCACCGGATTACTCTCCAAAGGAGAGTACATGCTGTTTGCATGTACACCCGTCAACGAGGCACTCGCGCGGGCTATTCCCGGCGGTGGCCCGGCGCTCACGGGGTGACGATCGGGAAGGCGGGATCTGGGTCGTCGAGCAGACCGAGGAACGTCGCGAGCAACGCCGCGTCGCCCTGGACGGCGATACCCGCTGAATCCCCGCAGGCGAGCAGGGCGCTCAGCGCGGGCTTGGCGAAGGTCAGGGTCAGGTCGGCGGCTCCGCGCAGCGGGGCGTCGGTGGTGGCCGCGCGGTGGGTCAGCGCGCCGTGTGCGAGCGTCAGCCGGACGACGCGCTGCTCGTCGGTCAGTTTCCAGTCCATGACCAGACGATGCCGCGCCGCGCGCGGGCCGTCGACGCGCACCGCCAGCGCGTCGATGATCATCTCCACGGTCAGCGCGCCGAGCATCTCCGGGTTCGCCGTCGCAAGCGGGGAATCCGTGAGGCCGTGGCGCAGCTCTCCGGCGCCGACCAGATAGAAGTTGCGCCACACACCGTTCTCGCTGCCGTGCCCGAGCCTGCGGTAGACCTCGGCCAGCGCTTCGCGCGCGCCTTCGTGCCCGGGTTCGGCGAAGACGGCGTGGTTCAGCAGGGTCGCCGCGAAGCGCAGGTCGCCGCGCGCGGCGTACTCGCCGCCCTTGGCCACCCCGGCCGCGACGCCGCCGTAGTCGGCCACGTAGCGGCGAGCGGTCTCGACCGGCGGATGCTCCCACAGGTGGGCGGGATTGCCGTCGAACCAGCCGAGATAACGCTGGTAGATCGCCTTGACGTTGTGGCTGAGCGAGCCGTAGTAGCCGCGGCCCGCCCACAGCGCGTCCAGTTCGGGCGGCAGGGACAACTCTTCGGCGATCTCGATGCCCGTGTGACCCTTGTTCGCCAGCCGCAGCGTCTGGTCGTGCAGGTAGGCGTAGAGGTCGCGTTGCCCGGCCAGCCAGGCCGTCCAGTCGTCACGGCCCCAGGTCGGCCAGTGGTGGGAAGCGAAGGCCACGTCGGCGTGCTCGGCGAACAACGCGATCGCCTCGTCCAGATAGCGGGCCCACACCCTGGCGTCGCGGACCAGCGCGCCGCGCAGGGTGAGGATGTTGTGCATGGTGTGGGTGGCGTTCTCGGCCACGCACAGCGCCCGGTGGTCGGGCAGCAGGAAGTTCATCTCGGCGGGCGCCTCGGTGCCGGGGGTGAGCTGGAAGACCATACGGACGCCGTCGATCTCCTCGCGCTGCCCGGTGCGGGTGATGTCGACGGTGGGCGGGACGAGCGAGACGGTGCCGAGCGAGTTGGTCGTGCCGAGTCCGCAGCCGATCTGCCCGTCGGGAGCCTTGGGCAGCCCCGAGCCGTACATGAACACCGCGCGCCGCGTCATCGCCGTGCCCACGTAGACGTTCTCGCTCACCGCGTGTTCGAGGAAGCTTTCGGGCGCGAGGATCGGCACCTCGGGACGCCCCTCGGGCAGCACGCCGCGCGCACCGCCGAAGTGGTCGACGTGGGAGTGGGTGTAGATCAGGCCCGTCACCGGGCGGTCGCCGCGGTGCGCGCGATAGACGGCCAGGGCGGCGGCCGCGGTCTCGGTGGAGACCAGCGGGTCGACGACCACCACGCCCTCGCGGCCCTCGATCACCGTCATGTTCGACAGGTCGAACCCGCGGACCTGGTAGATACCCGCGGTCACCTCGAACAGCCCCTGCTTCGCGCACAGCCTGCCCTGCCGCCACAGGCTCGGGTGCGCGCTGTCGGGACAGTCGCCGTCGAGGAAGCGGTAGGCGGCGAGGTCCCACACCACCCGCCCGTCGGCGGCGGTGATCGCGGGACCGTCGTACTCCGCGATCAGCCCTCGCGTCGCGTTCTCGAAGTCGGTTCCGTCGTCGAAGTCCGGTCCGGGATTCATGGCACCTCGTCCGTGGGTCGTCCGGTTCGCCCCACCCCCGCGGTCGCCCGCCTCCGGCCATCACGCTAATCACCGGCTATCACAAATGTGATCACCCACACGGGGTGAAGCCACGCGCCGTGCGCAATCCCGGGTTCCGGCGGCCGCAGACCGTACAGTGGGCGCGTTCATGAAGGGAGTCACCGTGCCCACCGTGTCCCCCGGAGGACCTGTCGCGCGCAGACCAGGCGGCGCCATCGCCGCCGCCGTGGTCGCGGTCGCCGCTCTGCTCGCCCAGATCGCCGCCCCGGCGCCGGCATCGGCGAATGCTTCGCAAATCTCCGACGTGATCTGGCTGTGCCATCCCGGGCTGGCGAGCGACCCCTGTCGCGGCGATCTGGCCACCACCGAGCGCACCACGGGCGAACCGGATCGGGTGGTGCGCCCGCGTGGCCCGCTCCGCAACGCGGTGGACTGCTTCTACGTATACCCGACCGTCTCGCAGGAGCAGACCTACTCGGCGAGCATGCGGATCACCGATTCGATGCGGTCCATGGCCGCGCAGCAGGCGCAGCGGTTCTCCCGCATGTGCGATGTCTACGCGCCGGTCTACCGTCAGCGCACGCTGGTGGCGCTGCGGACGCCGGTGCCGCCCGAGCAGGCCGCCGCCGCGGTGGCCGCGGCCTTCGAGGACGTGGCGCAGGCGTGGGAGCAGTACCTCACCCACCACAACAACGGTCGCGGCGTGGTGCTGATCGGGCACTCGCAGGGCACCAGGATGCTGCGGCAGTTGCTGCGGGAGCGGATCGAGCCGGACCGGGCGGCGCTGTCGCGGCTGATCTCGGCGGTGCTGATCGGCGGGGACGTGGTGGTGCCGCGCGGGGCCGACGTGGGCGGCGACTTCCGCTCGGTGCCGCTGTGCCGCGAACGCGGGCAGACCGGTTGCGCGCTGGCCTGGTCCAGCTACGGGCAGCCACCGCCCGCGACCGCCCGCTACGGCGTCACGCCTGCCACCCCGGAGGCCATGCCGGTCCCCTACGGCCCCGGCTACGAGATCGCCTGCGTCAACCCGGCCTCATTGGCCCGCAACGAGGAGGCCACCCTGCACACACTGCTGCGCAGCGACGTGCGCCCCGGCGCGGTCGGCCTCGGCGAACTCGCCCCGGCGCTCGGCCCGACGCCGACGGCGGGCACTCCGTGGCTGCGGCCCGCCCAGCGCTACCGAGCGAAGTGCACCCACATCGGCCCGGCCCACGTGCTCATGGTGCGCCCGGAGGAGGGCGCGCCCGCGCCTGCCCCGTTCCCCGATCCCGACTGGGGCCTGCACACCGCCGATCTGGCACTGACTCTCGGCGACACCGTCGACCTGGTCGGCGCGCAGATCGCCGCCTACCGGACGCGGGAGGGCGCCCTCACCGCATCCGGCCGCTGAACCGAACCGATCGAACCGCTGACGAATCGAGGGACAGATGTGCACACGAGCGTTGTGGACGGCAGGCGGGCACGGCGTGCTGGTCGGCCGGAACATGGACTGGCGCGAGGAGATGGACACCAACCTCTGGGTGCTGCCGCGCGGCGTGGAGCGGGTCGGCCACGACCGTGACGCCTCACCGATGCGCTGGACCGCCCGGCACGGCAGCCTGGTGGCCACGGTGTGGGACAACGCCACCTCCGACGGCATCAACGAGCAGGGGCTCGCCGCGCACCTGCTGTGGCTGGCCGAGGCCGACTTCGGCGAACGCGACTCCGCCAGGGCCGCGGTGGCGGTCTCGCTGTGGGCACAGGTCTTCCTCGACCTGTGCGCGACCGTCGAGGAGTGCGTCGACCTGATGGACCGCGAGCCGTTCCAGGTGCTGCCGCTCATCGAACCGCGCAGCGGACGCCCCGCCACCGTGCACCTGGCGCTGGAGGACGCCACGGGGGATTCGCTGATCATCGAGCACATCGACGGCGAAGCCCGCCTGCACCACGACCGCTCGTTCACGGTCATGACCAATTCCCCGCCCTACGACCAGCAGCTCGAACTGAAGAAGCAGTTCGCGGGCTTCGGCGGGGACAAGCCGCTGCCCGGCACCACCGAGGCGGCCGACCGCTTCGTGCGCGCCTCCTACTACCTGGACCGGCTCCCGCCCGCCGACAGCCTGCCACGCGCGTACGCGGCGCTGCTGAGCGTGATGCGCAATGCCGCCCAGCCCTTCGGTGAGCCCGATCCCGAGCGTCCCAACATCTCCGCGACCATCTGGCGCACGATCTCGGATCTGACCCAGCGGCGCTACATCTACGAGTCCGTGTACACACCCAACATCGTCTGGGCCGACCTGGCCGAGCTGGATTTCACCGCCCACCACAAGCTCGAACCCGCCGCCAGCGGGCTCATCGGCGACGTGAGCCGGGCGTTCGTTCCCGCCGCCCCACCGCCGTTCGTGCTGTCCTGACCGCCGGGTGCGCGGCGGGCCGGTCGCCCGGGCGGTACCGGGACACAGAGAAGCAGGCCGCCGGGAGGCGACCTGCCTGCCGCGCACGTATCCGACGCGCGTGGGTGAGTGTCCGATGCGTCAGATGCAGACGGACACGCTGCCGAGCGGAACGCAGATGATGACCGAGCCCGTGATCGGATCAGCGGACGGGGTGGTCGCGGCCGAGGCCATGGGCGCGGCGAACACGCCGATCGCCAGCGCGGCCGCCGTGGTGGCGAATACCTTGGTGAATCTGGACATTTCGAACCCTTCGATTGCACGCGGATCAACGGAATTCACAGACCGACTTGCCGATCTCAGTGTTCGCCGTGCAACGGGGTCGGCGCCAGACAACGAAAGGTAAAATTCGCCGTGCCCACGTCACAGTGAGGTCACGATCCGCCTGCCCACGCGCCCCGGCGGCGTCGCCGGGAAGCCGCGTCGATCTCTGTCGGGCCGGTGAATTCTTCCCGCACAGTGGCATACACCACCTCGCACGAGCCCGCCCGCCGTCATAAGGTGGGCGGGTTCGTGCGAAGGGAGTTTCCGTGCCCGCCGAGTTCTTCGGTTCCCGCCTGGCAAACCGCCCCCGCTACGGGCTCGCCACGGCCCTCATCCTGTTCGTCGCCCTGCTCGTGCCGCAGGCGGCCAGCGCCCCGGCCGATCCCGAACCGCAGGAGACCGTCTGGTTGTGCCGCCCCGATCTGCCCGCCGACCCGTGTCGCGGCGACCTGACCACGACCGTGCGAACACCCGGCGAACCCGACGTGGTGGTGCCAGCACCCGCGGCCGAGCGCCACGAGGTGGACTGCTTCTACGTCTATCCGACCGTCTCCACCGAACTCTCGTACTCGGCGAGCCTCGACATCACCCCGCCGATCCGGGCGATCGCCGAACAGCAGGCCCAGCGCTTCTCCGAGGTCTGCGATGTGTACGCCCCGGTGTACCGGCAGCGCACCCTGCTGGCGCTGCGGTCGCCCGGCACGCCGGGACAGGCGAAGGCCGCGGCCGCCATGGCATTCCGCGATGTGGCGCGGGCCTGGGAGCAATATCTCAACGAGTTCAACCACGGCCGGGGCGTGGTGCTCATCGGGCACTCCCAGGGCACCTGGATGCTGCGCCAACTGCTGCGCGAACGCATCGAACCCGACCCGGCCGCCAACACGCGACTGGTCTCGGCGGTGCTGGTGGGCGGCAACGTGGTGGTGCCGCGCGGCGCCGACGCCGGCGGCGACTTCCACACCGTGCCGCTGTGCCGCCGCACCGGCCAGACCCACTGCGTGATCGCCTGGTCCGCCTTCGGGCAGGCCCCGCCACCGGACGCCCGCTACGGCGTCACCCCCACCACCGCGGAGGCCGACCCGCAACCGTTCGGCCCCGGCTACGAGATCGCCTGCGTGAATCCGGCCTTCCCACAGGGCGATGCCGAGGTCCCGCTGCACACGCTGACCCGCTCCGCCCTGTTCCCCGGGATCTTCGGCCTGGGCGACGCAGGCCGCGGCGGCCTGCCCCCGGCCGCGGACACCCCGTGGCTGCGCCCGGCCGAGCGCTATCTCGGCCGCTGCGCCCGTATCGGCGACGCGCATGTGCTGCTGGTCCGGCCGGAGCCGGACGCCCCCGCGCTCAGCGCCTTCCCCGACCCCGGCTGGGGTCTGCACGCCGCCGACATCACCCTGCCGCTGGGTGACGTGGTGGCGATGGTCGGAACCCAGATCGAGACCTACCGGCAGCGATCGGCGCAGCAGACGGTCTGGGGTCGCTGACGGCCACGCCCGAACACCCGGCCCTCGGCGTCGAAACTCTCTGGGGCGACGGCCTCCACACGTCCGTCAAGTGGGCGAGACACGAAATTTCGCCGCGAGCCGTTCCGAATCGGAATTCCCGGGTATCCGCCTTCGCTGTGGGGCCCGGCAGCCCTTCCCGGCGTGGTGGAGCGGACGCGGTGACGTCACATCGCCGCCGGGGCTGACCTTTTCGGTGATCGGACGGAGGATGGGATGCTCGCTCTCGGATGGTTGGACCCGTCGTCACCGACGGCCGAATGGGATTCGGCCCAGGTGCGCAGGCTGGCCCGCCAGCTCGGCTACACACTGCGCTGGGCGGATTCCGGCTCGATGAACGGCCTGGTCGACCAGGCGATGAGCTCGGGCGCCGACGTGGTCCTGCTCCCGTCCACCGGCCACCTCGACGAGGCCACGCTCCAGCGGATCATAGCTTTCGTCGACATCGAGTGCGCCGCGCCGCGGACCTCGATCAACCGCTGGTCCGCCATGGACGCCACCACCCGCCGCTGACCCCACGGGCATTCGGCCACGAGGATTCGGCATGAGGATTCGGCCATGAGGATTCGGCCATGAGGATTCGGCTATGAGGATTCGGCGAGGGTGGGTCAGCCGCGATGGATCAGCCACGGTGGGTCAGCCGCGCACAGCCGGGCCGGCGGCGTGTTCCGCGGGTTCGATGGCGACCTGCCCCGCGCGCAACTCCTGCCCGCAGTGCCCGCACGCCTGCCGGGGGTGGAAGTCGTTGCCGCACACCGTGTGGGTGAAAACGATCGCCGGGCCATCGGGGGCGTGGAACCAGCGCTGGCCCCAGTCGATCATCAGGGCGATGACGGGGAAGAAGGCCGCGCCCTTGGCGGTGAGGCCGTAGGTGACCCAGTCGGGGCGGACCGGGTGGGGGCTGGTCTCCACCACGCCGAGATCCTCGAAGCGGCGCAACCGGTCGGCGACCATGGCGGGCGGGGCGCTGGTGCGCTCGCAGAATTCGCCGAAACGAGTGGCGCCGAGGAACAGCGCGCCGAGCATGGCGGCCGACCAGCGGTTGCCGAGCAGTTCCATGGTGTGCGGCAGCACCTGCGAGGGACGCGCGGCGGAGCGGCGGCGGCCGATGGAGGCGGGCACGCTGCGCGACCAGTCGCCGCTCGGCCCCAGCGCGGCGGCGACCTCGCGACCAGCGCTCGGGCGGCCGCAGGCGGCGCAGATCAGTCGCGGGGCGAATCGTTGCCCGCAGACGCGATGGCGCATGATCGGCAGGGCAATCTCCGATTCCGGCGCCCACTCCTGTTCCCACGCCCACATGGCCAGCAGGATCGGCCACACGCCGCGCCCGCGCGGGGTGAGCACGTATTCGTGGCGCACCGGCCGCCGCGAGTACTCGACCCGTTCGAACAGGCCGAGTTCGGTGAGCTGGGCCAGCCGGGCGGTGAGCACGGAATTGGAGATGGCGCCGTGGGCGAACCAGTCCCCGTAGCGGCGGGCGCCTTCGACCGCGAACCGCAGGATCCACAGGTTCCACTCGTCACCGAGTGCGCCGAGGGTCACCGCGATCGCGTTGTCACCGCCCGCCCGCAGCAGGGTGGGCGCGCCGTCTGCTGCCATGTCCGGCACTCTATCGACGCGTCGCGACCCGGCCCGCCTCAGCCGACGACGAAGCTGACGGTGGTGGTGGTACTGCCGCCGATGTTGAGCATGGCGGCCCGGCGCGCGTCCGCCACCTGGTAGCCGCCCGCGCCGCCGGTCACCTGACGATGGCAGTCCAGCAGCATGCGCACCCCGGTGGCGCCGACCGGATGACCGCCGCCGAGCAGGCCGCCGCTGGGGTTCATCGGCAGCCTGCCGCCGATCTCCAGCTCGCCCGCCTCGATGGCCCGCCAGCTCTGCCCCGGTTCGGTGAGGCCGAAGTGGTCGATGGCCATGTACTCGCTGGCGGTGAAGCAGTCGTGGGTCTCGATCAGATCCACATCGTCGACGCCGCTCAGCCCGGCCCGCCCGAAGGCGTCGGAGATGGCGGCGGCGACGTGCGGGAACAGCAGCGGCTGGTCGGCGCTGCGCAGCAGCTTGTCCTCCAGCGTCAGCCCGACCGTGCGGTGGCCCCAGCCGAGGATGCGCGACAGCGGCCGCGAGCGGACCTCGGGATGCGCGGCGAGATAGCGTTCGCTGACCAGCACCACGCCTGCCCCGCCGTCGGTCAGCGGGCCACAGTCGGCCTTGTGCAGGAAGCCCTCGACCACCGGGTTGGCCGTGGGGTCGTCACTGAACGATTCCGGCCCGAGTTGCCACACCCTGGTCTGGGCGTTCGGGTTGTTGCGGGCGTTGCGGGTGTTGAGTTCGGCGATACGCCACAGGTGCGCGGGGTCGACGCCGTAGCGCTTGTCGTATTCCTGGGCGACGCGGCTGAACATGTACGGCCACATGAACTTCGCGTCCTGGCCCTCGCGGCCGATCCACGCCGCGCCCGCCATGTTCCGCGCGCCCTGGTCGCCGGGCACGTTCTTCTCCAGCTCCACGCCCAGCACCAGCGCGACGTCGTAGCGGCCGGACTCGAGGTCGGCCATGGCGGCCAGGATCGCCAGCGAGCCGGAGGCGCACGCGCCCTCGTGCCGGGTGGCGGGCACCTCCCACAGCTCGGGCACGACCGAGGCGGGCATGGCGCCGAGATGCCCCTGCCCGGTGTAGACCTGCCCGAAGGCGTTGCCCAGGTGGATCACCTCGATCTCGGCCGCGGCGAAGCCCGCCGCCTCGAGCGTGCCGGTGACGACCTCGGCGGTGAGGTCGCTCAGGTCGAGCCCCTCCTTGGTCAGGTTCCGCGCGAAGTCCGACTGGTACCCGCCGGCGATCCACACCGTTTCCGAGGTCATCTTCTCGGGCGACTTCACGGGCGACTTCACGGGCGATTTCTCGGGCGAGGTCGTGGGCGATTTCTTGGCCAAAACTGCACCGCTATCCTGCTGGTAGAGCCTCGGTACGCTCTACTTCAACTAACAGAGTGTAGACGTCCGAGGCTCTCCTG
>NZ_JARWRU010001157.1 GCF_029867845.1 Nocardia farcinica
CGGGCGCGGCGCCACGGTGGAGTTCGATCTCTCCGCCGACCTCACCGCCGCCGTCGCCGATCTGGCCCGCGCGCACAACGTCTCCTCGTTCATGGTGCTGCACGCCGCCTACGCCGCGTTGCTGGCCCGGCTGGCCTCCACTTCCCCCCCCCCCCCGCGCCGGGCCGCGGCCGGGGGCGGTGGTCACGCCCCGTCGTAGGCGCGCCATCGCGGCGAGAGCCTCGCCGTCGCCATTGCGGTAACGGTCCTGCATGCCCGCCACTCTGGTGCGGACGTAGCCTGCCAACGCCGTTTCGCGGTCAGAACGCGACGGGGACGAGCTCGTCATTCGCTGTCTCCTCCTGTTCGGAAGTGGCCGTGCGGGTCTGGAATGCAGAGGGAAGGCATCGACGGAGTCTCTGGTGGAAGCGCGTGTCGGCGATGCTCGAATCGAGCCATTGCTCCCGCACCGAACGACCGACCCAAGCGGGTCGGCCCGCGGTGGAGACGAGTTCCTCCCCCAGTCGGCGAACGATCCGGTGGACCGTCCTCTCCCACTCGGTGGCCACGGCATCGAAGTCGAAATCGAGCGGATCGAGTTCACGCAACCAGCGCCGATACGGCGCCTCGAGCGCGAAGAAGCCTTCCTCACGGACGCGTGCCCGCACGCCCTCGGTTTCACCGCCCGCTGCCGCGGCCAGGTCGGCGGCCAGACTGCCGAGCGCATCCACCGCCGCCTCCGCGACCTGCACCGCGTTCACCGCACACGTTCGGAGTTGGGGGTCGGGAGACATCACCGCGGCCGGGAATCCGATCGCGTCGTCGACGATCTCGCCCACGACCGACTGATTGTTGATGTACTGCATCCCGACCGCATGCAGCCGGACCGGTTCGTCAGCCGGAAGCGCTTGATGGGCAATCAGTTTCACTGCCCACTCCACGACGCCCGGCGCGATTGCCCGTCCGCTGAGCGGGGTAGTGCTCGCCACGTCACCGAGAAGCGACCGCAAGCCGCGCCACAGCGACTTGTCGGGGTCGTGCAGCAGGGGGTAGTGCCTCGACTCCCCTGCCTTCTTCGACTGGATCTCGCTGTAGCGCCATGCTGTCATCGGCTCGAGCAGGTGCTTGTTGAACGGCTCCAGCGGGTCGCCATTGCACAGGACGACTCCGGTCACCGCGCCACCGCTCGCGACGAGCCTGACTCGGCGGCTCTGCCAGGTGTACAGGTCGACCGGACCACAAGGGTTCGGGTCGGCGACCGGCTTCGTGCCACCCGGCCGGACTCTTTCCCGAACGCGCGGCCCCAGCGGTTCTCGCTCCCACGGCGGGGCGTCGTCGTGCGCGAATGGGGCTCCGTTGAGGTCGGCGAGCACCAGGTTGAGCAGCAAGGTGCGCCGCAGATCTCCACCTTCGAGATAGACCCCGCCCAGACACCCCGACCAGGCCACACCGATCGGATACCCGCGGCCACCCTTGACCCGGGGGTCACCGTCGGCGCCGGTCTTGATACCCGACGGGTCGAAGGCGTGGACATGGACGAGCCACCGCGCCGCCTCGGCGAACCCGATCCGCTCGATCGACTCACCGGCGCGGGTGGTGAAGTACTTGGCTCCATTGGGAACGTCGGCGATGACCTTGTCCAACGAGCTGACGGCGTCCTTGCCGGAGCGGAGGCCCGGCACCTGGAAGAAGGGCGTCTGCGGATGGAGCAGATCGAAGCGATCACGGTGGGAATCGAGGTAGCGCTCGATGTCCTCGGTCGGCCACTCGTTCCACAGCTCCTGCCAGGTGCGCCGCGGTTCGGTCACTCGGTGTGCGATGCTGCGATGAAGGATCGCCAGCAGCAACCGCAGGATCGCGAACTCCTGCGTCGGCAGCTCACCACCCAGTGCCGCGAACTCGGCGGCTCTGCCGAGAACCGCGCGGATGGAGAGCTCCTGAACTCGACCGCCATGGTCGGTCACCGGAATCCACGGCTTTTCGAGCAGGTCGAAGGAATTTCCTTCATCCGAACCCCGCTCGGTCGTAGTCGGCTTCGCGGTCATCGCCCTCCCTCGGCAACGGTGACCAGGAGTCCACGCCTGATGTCGTAGGTCAATCGGTGACCGGCTATCTCGGCCTCCCCTTTCTCATCCAGTTCCAGCACGAGTTCGCCTTTCAGCCAATGCGATTGCTGCCACCCGGGATACCAGTTGTGCTCGAGCACTCGGATCACCTTGCCTGCATTGCCGTAGCGCGAGAGGAAGGCGGGCAGTCGAATGGTGCTCGCCGCGATCTGCTTGGCGAGCTTCGCCGGAGGCGCTGTCTCGGTGGGGACAACACATCCTTCGGCACCGGGAGTGTCGCCGAGAGAATGCAGCGCCTCACCTATCCGCTGGACCACGATCGCTTCGATGCTGTCCTCCGCGTCACGGACCTGCGCCTGGCCACCGGCGCCTTCGACATCCTCCGCCGGGCCGGCCAGCCAGTCCAGGAGGTTGCCGTCCGGGCGATCCGGGCCGGACAACAGATAGTCCTCGGCCTTTCGGCGCTGTTTCTCGACAGCTTCTTCCCATTGGGCTTCTGCTGTCTCGAAAGCATCGCGCCACACCGCGGGAACGACGATGTCGGCTGCGTAGGCGCCCGATACCAACTCCGGCACGTCCGTCGGAACGGTCAACGTCGGGAATGCTTCGAGCACTGCGGCAGCACGCAGCAGTCGAGCCAGGCCGTAGACCCGCTGCGAGCCGTGCGCGGGTTCCGGCGGCGCGGACTCCCATGACGCACCCCGCATGAGACATCTCGGGCGCGCGACCCAGGCCGGCCGGTTCTCCCGGTGGTGCCGGTGCAAGCGACCGATACGTTGCAGCAGGAGGTCCATCGGAGCCAGATCGGTGACCAAGAGATCGACGTCGATATCCAGTGACTGTTCGATCACCTGGGTGCCGACCACCACGAATCTGCGCGGCCGTCGGGCTTCTCCGGCAGGCCCCAGCAGTGCCCGCAGCCGCGCCTCCAAGGCTGCCCGGTGATGCGCGACGAACCGGGAGTGCACCAACAGCAATTCGTCCTCGGCGAATCCGGCGTCGAGCAGTGCGTCGTACATTTCCTGCGCACGTGCGACGGTGTTGCACACCACGCCCATCACGCCGCCCGATTCGAGCGAGGCCGCGGCCAGCCGGCCGGCCAGATCGTCCGGGTCGTCACCGATCCGCTCGATCTCGATTCCGTCGATGGAGCGACCGGACGGGGCGACCTGCGAGCAGAGCTCCGGGTTCGGCCAGACCGTGATCGAGGGATATCCACCCACTTCGACGGCCTTCGGATCGTGGTCGCCACGTCCGCTGCGGTAGGCGCGCAGCAGCGCTTCACGCTGTGCGGGGGGCAATGTCGCCGACAGCAGGATCACCGGCACGCCGTAGGCGGCGAGCCACTCCAGGGTGCGGCACAGGTAGGTCGACATATAGGAGTCCGCCGCGTGCACCTCGTCGATGATCACCACCTTGTTCGCGAACGCGAGGTGGCGCAGCATCACATGGCGCGTCTTGAGCGCTGTCCTCAGCACCTGGTCGATGGTGCCGACGACGATATTGGCCAATGGCCCCTTCTTGCCCACCAGCCACTCGTGTGCGATCACGGGGCTGTCGGAGCAGTCGGCACCGATCGATTCGAAACCCCGTCGCAACGCGGCGAATTCCGGGTTCAACGCCGCCCGCCCGTGCGCCAGGAACATACTGGACGGGGTATCGGGCAAGTTGTCGACCCAGCGCCGAACCCGGGCGAACATGGCGTCCGATGTCGCCATGGTCGGCAGCGCGACGAAAACTCCGCCGAATCCGAACCGTTGCGCCAGAACCTCTGCGGCAGCGAGCGCTGCCTCCGTCTTGCCCTCTCCCATCGGGGCTTCCACGACCATCAACGCCGGTTCGGACAGCTCAGCGGCGATGCGCACGCACTCGAGTTGCAGGGGGCGGGCGCGCACAGACGACGTCCAGCCGAACCGCTGACGGACGAGCTGGTGGCGGGCGGCCTCGCTCCCGATCTCCACAGCGGAGGGTTGCCATGGCCCGGGAAGGCCGAGCATTCGCCAGACGAGCGGAGCGGCTTCACTCGAGACACGGGCCTCGTCGAGCGGGAAGAGATCCTGATTGCTGGCGATCCAGTCGCAGACGATCACTGCCGCCGTGATCAGACACTGCTGCATCGGAGAGAGCGGCACCGCACGCCAGGCATCCAGGCGATCCGCCGCCCCCGTCCTGGCAGTCACGAATTGCAGCAGCTCACGGCGAGATCGCAACCACGGCCCTGATCCGAGGAGGTTGGTCTGAGAACGTGCGCCGTATGCCGCGGAAGTCTCGGGCGGAACCCCGTGATGACCACCGACCACCACCGCATAGGTCGTCGCCGTCGCCGCGTCCCAGCCTGCTTCGACCAGGTAGTCCGTCACGCTGAGATGACCAGCCAAGGCATGGGGAAGCATGCTTCGATTGCCCAGTGCGCCAGGCATTTTCAGCCCCATGGCGTCCATGGTGTCTGCCAGCTCACGGACCTGGCACGCGAACGCGGGAGTGAGCTTTCCGATGTCGTGGACGCCCGCCAGCCAGCACAGGAGCAACCGGCCGTCCGGGTCGCCACCGGGCAGACCGGCCGAGATCAGGCGGCGCGTGTGCGCGGGCAGCCATCGATCCCACACCAGCTTGGCCACCTCGGCCGAATCAGCCAAATGCCTTACCAGAGAGAGGCTTCCGCCTTCGCTATCAGTCTTCGCCCACGCCGACAATGTGGCCATGCTCAGCACCGAACCCCCAGATTCAGTCTCATCGCGCAGCATCCCAGGAAAGACGGCCGACAGAATCGCCAGATGTGACGGCCGTAGGTCCGAGAGTAGCGCCCGCTGTGGATATTTCGTGTCATACGAACGAACCTCGAACAAGCAGCGAACCTTGCGAGGGGTGCCTCGGCCGGTCATATAGCCGGGATCATCCCCGCGTGCGCGGGGAGCACTCGGCGCCGGCGGTGACGATGCGATCGCCCACCGGCTCATCCCCGCATGCGCGGGGAGCACGAGATCCTCGACGATGCGTGGGAGCTTGCGCAGGGCTCATCCCCGCATGCGCGGGGAGCACGTGCTCATTTGAGGGAAGGCCTCCATGGTAGGGGGGCTCATCCCCGCATGCGCGGGGAGCACGCGCTGCTCTACGCCTCGTGGGGCTGGCCGGTGGGCTCATCCCCGCATGCGCGGGGAGCACCTCGCCGCCGAGTAGCAGGTGAACGCCCTGGCGGGCTCTTCCCCGCATGCGCGGGGAGCACGGCCAGTGGTGCGCCGCGCTGCCCGGGTGGCGCGGGCTCATACCCCCCTGCGCGGGGGGCACACAAGCGGGGCCGCCCCAAGATACTGCGCGACGGGCTCAAGCCCCCCCGGGGGGGGGGGG
>NZ_JARWRU010001158.1 GCF_029867845.1 Nocardia farcinica
ATGCCACACCGGCCGACCGGCTACCGGCGTGTGCGCGACATCCTGCCCGAGGGTCCCGCCCGCGCGCGGAGCGTCTCCGTGCGAGGCCGCGGGATTCAACGGGACGGCGGCGTCCCGGCCACGGTGTGGATCGCGTGCAGGACGTCGCGGCGCAGGTCCCCGGTGATGGTGGTGGCGGGCGCCACCGCGTCGAAGCCGTGGAAAGCGCCGGGGATGCGACGAGAACCCCGGTGCGGGCGGCGATCCGATGGCACCAGCGATCGTCCTGGGTGGCGCTGCCGAAGACGTAGCCGCCGCCGTGGATCCACAGCAGCACCGGGCCCGGTGCCGGATCGTCGGGGTCGCCGAACACTCTGACTCCGGCGCCGTCGCCGAGGTCGACGACTGTCGCGGCGGGATGGGGGCGGCGGCGTGCGACGAGTCGGCGCATGAGCGGCAGGGTGGGGGCGCTGACGGTTTCCCGGGGCAGTACCAGCGTGTGCGGACGTAGGTCGGGGTGGTAGAGCCGGTACTGGTCGAGCCGGGAGGTGGGCATCGAGCTGTGTCGCGGGGCAGCGGGTTTCGGTGTGGTGGTCACGCGGGCGTCGCCGTCAGGTTCAGGTGCGCCAGGCGGCGCACGATCAAGCTGGGAACGTAGGTGGGTTCGGGGTCGTCGAGCGTGATGTCCTCGGTGTGGGCGAGCAGGCAGCGCACGGCGTGGACGGTTTCCTTGCGGGCGAGGTGGGCGCCGAGGCAGAAGTGGATGCCGCGCCCGAAGCTGTGGTGCCGGTTCGGTGTGGCGCGGTCGAGGTCGACCCGGTCGGGGTCTTCGAAGACGCGTGGGTCACGGTTGGATGCGCCCCACATGAGCATCAGTCGCGCACCCTGCTCCAGGTGTACCCCGGGGCGTCCTGCAATGCCGAGGGGGAGAACACATCGGGAACAGCTGTCATCGCCGAACACCATCCTTGCACGTGCTCGAGCTGGCGGCCGAGCCCGCCGACATCGCCGACATCCGCCGCACCATCACCCGCGCGGCACGCCTGCTCTTCACCACGCCCACCGCGCAGCGGTCCCGGTGAGCCCACCGCGCAGCGGTCCCCGTGAGCATCGACGATGGCCGACCCGCACAGGTCGACGCGTCGCGAATCACCCCGGGGAAGCCGGACCTGCCCGCGGGATGCTCGAGTGAGACCGAACAGTTCCCTGTCGCCCGGTTCGCCCAACTCCTGGGTGCTCGATCACAGTCGCGGGGGGGGGGGGGGGGGGGGGGGGGGGGGGGGGGGGGGGGGGGGGGGGGGGGGGGGGGGGGGGGGGGGGGGGGGGGGGGGG
>NZ_JARWRU010001159.1 GCF_029867845.1 Nocardia farcinica
GCCTGGGCTGTTGCTCGCGCCGCCTGGGCTGTAGCTCGCGCCGCCTGGGCTGTAGCTCGCGCCGCCTGGGCTGTTTCCCGCGCCGCCTGGGCTGTTTCCCGCGCCGCCTGGGCGACGGCGAGCCGCGCCCCGTCGGCGGGGGTGAGCACGCCGGCGACCACTCCCGCTGCGAACTCGCCGAAGCCGTAGCCGCACACCGCATCCGGTGCCACACCCCACGACCGGGCCAGCCGCGCGAGCGCGACTCCGTGCGCGAACCCGGCCAGCAGTCCGAGCCCGTACTCGCCCCACCCCGTCCCCGCCGGGTGAAAACCGAACCGCGGCGTCCAGATCCGCGGCCCGCCCGCCGCCACCACCGCGTCGGCGATCTCGTTCAACGCCGCCGCGAACACCGGATACCGCGCCGCCAGCGCTCGCCCCAGCCGGGCAGGCCGCTCCGCGCTCCCGCTGAACAGGAACAGCACGCCGTCCCGCCGCCGGGTCGTCCTCGGCCCGACGATCCCCGGGCCCGGCTCGGCGTGCGCCAGCGCCCGCAACCGCTCCCGCGCCTGTGCCGCGTCCACCGCCAGCACCGCGCCCCGCGTCGCCAACGCGACCGACCTGGTCGTCGCCGCGGAAAGCGCGTGCAGCGCAGCCGCTTCCGCCGCCCGGTCCCCCTCGGGCGCGGCATACCGCAGATGATGCACCAGCCGCATCGCCGCGTTCCTGAACTCGCCGCCGTCGCGGCCGGACACGGTGATCAGCACCGGCGGATCGGTCGGCCGCGCCGACGCGCCCGGACGAGTCGGGCGCACCGCGATCGGCGACGGGCCCCAGGCGCGACCATGCTCGCCCGGCTCGCGCCCGTCCGCCGCCCCGGTCCGGTCCGCGCCGGACTTCGCCGCGGCGTCTTCCTCCGAGCCGGAACCCGCTGTGCGCTCCCACATCTGGCACGCCCGCTCCACGACGGCCACCACCGACCGGGTCGCGGGCAACGGGCCGCCCGCGCAGCCGCCGTCCTCGCAGTGGTCGTTCTCGCAGTGGTCGTTCTCGCAGCGGTCGTTCTCGCAGTGGTCGTCCACCCGCCGGTCGTCGCTCACCCGCCGGTCGTCGCCCGTGCGGTGATTCTCGCCCGCGCATCGGCTGTCGCTCGGTCGGTGGTACTCGCCTGCCGGGTCGGCCGCGGCGAGGCCGTCGGCCCCGGCGGGTGTGGCGAGGTCGGCTTCGGCGTACACGCGACTTCCGGTGCGCACCGCATCGGCCGGTCGCTGGAGGACCAGCACGCCGCACCCCACGCGACGGCGGACCGCGCGCACCGCGATCCCGCCCGCCGCCGACGCGCTGCCCGCCGCCGACGCGCTGCCCGCCGCCGACGCGCTGCCCGCCTCGGCGACGACCTCCACATCGACGCCGACGACGATCACGAACGGCA
>NZ_JARWRU010001160.1 GCF_029867845.1 Nocardia farcinica
CCCCCGCGGGGGGGGGGGGGGCGGGGCCCCCCCCCCCCCCGGGGGGGGCCGCGGGCGCCGCGGCGCCCGCCCCCACCACGCCGGGTCCACCCGCCCCCGGACCCGGTGCGGGGGCCGTGACCGGGGCGGTACCGGTTTCGCGCATCCCGAGGGCCGCGCGGGCCGCCCGGGTGAACTCCAACGCGGTGGGATAGCGGTCGGCGGGATTCTTGGCCATCGCGGTCGCGATCACCGTGTCGAGCGCGGGCGGCAGGCCGGGCACGCGCTCGGTGACGCGCGGCGGCGGCTCGGTGGTGTGCGCGCGCACCAGCGAGGTCACCTGACCGGCCGCGAACGGCGGGGCGCCGGTGAGGCACTGGACCAGCACACAGGCCAGTGAGTAGATGTCGGAGCGGCCGGTGACCGGGCCGGAGTCGAACCGCTCCGGCGCCATGTAGATGTAGGAGCCGAGCGCCATGCCGACCTGGGTGATCGCCGAATCGCCCTCGGTGTGCGCGATGCCGAAATCGGCGAGATAGGCGAAGTCGGCGTCGGTGACCAGGATGTTGGCCGGCTTCACGTCCCGGTGCACCAGGCCCTGGGCGTGTGCGGCGTCGAGGGCGGCGGCGACCTGCTCGACCAGCCGCACCGCGCGGGCCGGGTCGAGCGGGCCGGTGCGGTGCAGGATGGTGCTCAGGTCCGAACCCGCCACCAGGCGCATGTCCAGGAACAACACCCCGTCGATCTCGCCCCAGTCGTGGATCGGGATGACGTGCGGTTCGGCCAGCCGGGCCGCGGCCTGCGACTCCCGGCGGAAGCGTTCCTGATAGGAGGGATCCTCGGCCAGCGCCTCCGACAGCAACTTCACCGCGACCAGGCGGTGCTTGGAGGTGTCGAACGCCTCGTAGACCTCCCCCATCCCGCCTTGCCCGAGCAGCGCACGCAACTCGTAGGGTCCGAACCGAGTACCAACCCGCCGTCCCGAGCCATCCACCCCGTGCACCTCCAGTCCAGGGCGCGGCGAGGGCTTGCGCCGCCCCTCAGGAGATGGATTCTCCTGGTGAGACCACCCCGTGGTCAAACGCGAAGACGATGGCCGCGGCCCGATCGCGCAGGTCGAGCTTGCCGAAGATGTGACCGACATGGCTTTTCACCGTGACCTCGGAGATTCCCAGCTCGGCGGCGATCTCGGCGTTGACCCGGCCGCGCCCGATCAGCTGGAGCACCTCGTACTCGCGGGCGGTCAGCTCGCTCAGCCTGTCGTCAGCCCGCGAGGCCGACACCGGGACGGTCCGGTAAGCGGTCAGCACACGCTCGGTGACCGCGGGGTCGAGCCAGGCGCCGCCACCGGCGACAGTGCGGACCGCGCGGATCAGGTCCTCGGCGGGCGAGTCCTTCAGCAGGAAGCCCGCGGCCCCGGGGGGGCGCGCGGCGGGCCGCCGGTTGGGGGGGGGGCTGGTGGGGGGCCCCAGGCCCCGCGGCGGCGGGGGGGCC
>NZ_JARWRU010001161.1 GCF_029867845.1 Nocardia farcinica
CCCCGTGGCTGCGCACCGGCGGCGGGCGCGAGGTGGCCGTCTTCGGCGGCGGCGTCGCGGGCCTGTCCGCCGCGCACGAACTGATCGAACGCGGCTACCGGGTCACCGTCTACGAGCCCGCCCACCTGGGCGGCAAGGCGCGCAGCATGCCGGTGCCCGGCACCGGCGCGGGCGGGCGGCTCGACCTGCCGGGCGAGCACGGGTTCCGCTTCTTCCCCGGCTGCTACCAGCACATTCCCGAGCTGATGAGCCGGATACCGTTCCCCGGCAACCCGAACGGCGTGGCCGACAACCTGATCCGGGTGGAGGGCACGGTGGCCGGGTTCCGGGGCAGGCCGCCGATCTTCGCGCCGGTCGAGCTCGGCGCGATCGATCAACTGACCCCCGAACGCATCCAGAACAGCATCGTCAGCGCGGTGGGCTTCATCCCCGAACTGCCGCCCACCGAGATGGCGTTCTTCGGCAAGCAGATGATGATGTGGTTCACCTCCTGTCACGAGCGCAGGTTCGGGCAGTGGGAGCACATGACCTGGGAGCAGGCGCTGCGCGCCGACGGCAAGTCGGCGGCCTACCGGGAGTACCTGGTGTCCGCGCTGACCAGGATCACCGTCGCCGCCAAGCCGCACATGAGTTCGGCGCGCACCATCGGCACCATCGGCGAGGCGCTGGTGCTGGCGGGCACCGGCCTGGTCCCGCAGTACTCCGGCGGCATCGACCGCATCCTGAACCGCCCGACCAACGAGGCCTGGATCGACCCGTGGGTGGACTACCTGCGCTCGCGCGGAGTGCGTTTCGTGCTCGGTCAGGGCGCCGCGCACATCGACATGCGCGGCGGGCTGGTCAGCGGGGTGCGCACCTCGGGGCCGGGCGGCTCCGGCACGGTGACCGCCGACTGGTATGTGATCGCCGCTCCGGTGGAGCGCACCGTTCCGCTGCTGAATTCCACTGTGCTGAACGCCGATCCGAGCCTGGAGGGGATGCGGCGCCTGATCGTGGACTGGATGGTCGGCATCCAGTACTACCTGCGCACGCCCACCGACATCCCGGAGGGCCACATCGCCGCGCTCGGCACCCCGTGGGCGCTGACCGCGCTGCGCCAGGCGCCCATGTGGGTGGACGATTTCGCGAGCCGCTACGGCGACGGCTCGGTGCGCGAATGCCTCTCGGTCGACATCTCCGACTGGGACACCCCCGGCATCCTCTACGGCAGGACCGCCAAACAGTGCACCAAGCAGGAGATCGCCGCCGAGACCTGGGCGCAGCTGAAGGAATGGCTCAACACCGGCACCGGCTGGCTGCGCGACGAGGACGTGCACTCCTGGCACCTCGATCCCGGCATCACCTGGCAGGGCGAGGCCATCGACAACGCCACTCCCCTGCTGGTCAACACCGTCGGCTCCTACGCCGACCGCCCGCACTCGCACTGCGCGATCCCGAACCTGTTCTTCGGCGGCGACCACGTGCGCAACCACATCGACCTGGCCACCATGGAGGGCGCCAACGAGTCCGGGCGCACCGCGGCCAACGCCGTCATGGACGCCGCGGGCGACCCCGGCCCCCGGGTCCCGGTGTTCCCGCTGGTGCAGGTGCCGATCTTCGAAGCGGCCAAGGCGATCGACGCGGACCGGTACCGGGCCGGGTTGCCGCACGTGCTCGACCTGGTCTGACCCCGGGTCGCCTTCGCTCAGGCGGGTGGTGACCCGGCTGTCGGTGCGTTCGATGACGAGATCACCGAGTGTTTCGGCTCTGCCCCGGCCAGCACCGGATCGTTCACATGACAGCGCACGTTGCCCTGAAAGTCGACGCTACCGGCCCGCACACGGGCCCATCCACCCACCACAGGGTTGCGTGCGCCGACACCTTCAGTCAGCAGGATCATGCGCCCGGGGCCGACAGTTCGCGGATGGCGGCGCAGCTACGGCGGGTCATGACGGCGAACATCTCGTCGCCGCGTGCGGTGACGGCGCCGAAAGCCGCGCCGAAGACGGTGATGAGCGGGCCCTGCGGGAGCGCGAAAATGTAGTCCTGCCAGCACTGTTCGAGGCTGTAGTCGGTGACGCCGATGGCGCGGAGGGTGCGGTGGTACTCCTCCACCAGCGCCTGCTCGTGCGCGCGGCGCCGGTCGGGGTCGAGCGAGGTGCCGATGAAGAAGGACAGGTCGCGGGCGGGCAGGGCGAGGCCGAGGGTCTGCCAGTCGACAGCGGTGACGATCGCAGAATCCGAATCCTTGTCATGGGTAGGTTGACGCTCGGACTGCCGAGAGGAGTTCAGGGGACTCGAACCCCTGACTCCGCCCGAAGAAAATGCCAGGTCAGCGATCTGGTGCGGGCTCTCACCGCAGGTCAACAGCCATTTCACGACCGTTCGTGCCATTTCAGGACCAAAGCTAACCTCCAGGTGGTGACGGCGTCGAAACTGCCTACAGTCGTTCCGTCGTCGATGCCGTCTGGCACCGCGGAGAACACCGCCACCGACAGCGTGACGGCCTGGCAAGGACACCGCGGGCGCCTGGGTGGCGATGGATGCTCGGTGTGGTGGGGTCAGGTTTGACATCGGTGTGAGGCGGTAGGGAAGATCACTGGCGCGTGCCGACCGTTTTGGGGGGAATGTGGGTTTCGAGCTCGAAGATTTTCGCCGTCTGCAGGAGTTGGGTGATCGACAGCTCGCCGCTGTGAGGCAGCGGGTCGAGGGAGTCGAGAACGATGGCGCCAGCTTGTCTTTCACGGCTACTTCCGGTGGGGGCGAGGCGACGGTTCAGGTGACGAGCACCGGCGCGCTGACGCACATTTCGTTGGCGTCGGGTTTCGGTGACCTCAGTCAACCTGCGTGGCTGTTGGCCGATGACATCGACAAGGTGTGCCGGGCGATCGTCGAGGCGGTTGGCCAGGCGAGGGCGAAGGCTTCCGAGGAGATGCGGGGCCGGTTCGCGCAGGCGTTTCCCGATGCCTACGACCTGCTCGATGACCTGCGTGACCCCCACAGTGGCAGGGAGGGGATGAGGTGACCGAGTTCGATCGGCTCTATCACATGGTCGCGGAGATGAATCGCGACTGGAAGCAGCTCATCGTCGATATCCGCTCGGGCAGGCATTCTGAGCGGCGCGCGGCCGAACGGCATCGGTGCCTGTCGTCGACCGCTATACCGGCTCGGAGTACGGCAGCCTCACGGTGGACGGCACCGGCGCGCTTCGTGATCTCAACCTCGAGGCCTACGAGGTATCGCAATCCAACGAAGCCGATGTGGTGGCGGCGATCATTGCGGCCCTGAACTCACCGGCAGCGAAACCGCAGATCAGGCGAGCGCAGGAACTGACTAGGGGGAACAGCTTTGGCTGACACTGATTTTCGGGTATGCCCGGCGGCGTTGAGGCTGCAGGCTGTGGAGGTCGATCAGGCCTCCGACCATTGGCGGAACGCGAATGCGGCTATCGGTGGTGCGCCGATGGCCGAGGACGCGCTCGGCTTCTACGGCAACGACATCGTGGCGAAGTTCAATGCGGCGGCGAGCACGGTGAGCGGAAAGCTGATCCAGGGGCACCTTTCCATCCAGTCGGCGGCGACCGGGCTGGAAACGTGTGCCACTCACTTCGAGGCTGTGGATGCCGAGTGGTACCGGCAGTTCGGGTTCATCGACGCGCAAGCGGGTAACTAGATGGGCAGGAAAACGCAGGAGGGCTACCCGATCCCGGCTGACAAGAACCCGTTCGGGCTCTCCGCGGAGATGGTCTTCCCCTACGAGCAGGCAGCCACGCTGGTGACGACGGCCGAACGGGTCGGTTACACCGTGGTGCGCGCGCAGGTCGAACTGATTCGCAAAATGCTCGGCAACCCGAATGACGTCTCCACGGTGCTGGCGGGGTGGCAGACAGCGGTCTCGGAGCTGACGCAGTCGATCGACGGCAGCCTCCATCGCACACATCTCCAAGTACGCGGCGATCGTCGCCGAGTTCTCCGGTGGGCTGCTCGAAGAGATCCGAGAGTTGGTCACCTTCGACGGTGGCAGCATCGAGACACAGATTCTCGAGACACTCGCGCAGTTCATGGAAGAAACCGGCAAGGTGATCGAGTCGGTCATCAACTACAAGAAAGAGATCGCCGGCAAGATGGACGAGATCATCACCCGAGCAGGTGAGATCGCGGTCCCCGGGGCCATCTCCCCCGCTGCTCTGGACACCACCGGGTGGCAGCCGCGCAACCCGACTGGTCCCGGCTGGGGCACCCCGTCATGACCAGCAGGAAGCGGACCCCGCGCCGTTTCGTGCATCGGGCAGCGGGCAGTGCAGGGATGGCTCTCGTCGCCTCGGTACTGGTCGCGGCCGGGTGCTCGACACCGGAACAGGATCCGTCCGAGCCGTTGGCCTACCGGTCTGTGCCCGCCGACTGCCAGGCCATCACCGACCGGACCATCACACCGATCCGGGAATTCTTCGCTGATGTGTCCTCGCCGGACCTGCCCGGGACACTCGGCGAGGAACACGCCACGACAACCGCCACCCCGACCTCGATCTCCTGCTTCGCCTACCGAGATCGCACCGGTCCGGACTTCCTTCTCGGCCGCGACGTCAGGATCGAACTCATCCTGGCCACCGAGCCGCTCCACCGGCCCAGTGCCGCCACCCCGGTGCCGTTGCTGGGCGACAGCGCGCACCAGGAGACCGGGACACGTCTGGGCGCGCCCGGCGCCTACTCCAGGGTCGTCTTCCGGGCACGCAACCTCGAGGTCAAGGTCACTGCCAGCGGCAACGACCTGGGACCGGGGACACCCGATGTCTCCGAGCGAGCCGAGAAGACCGCACTCACCATCGCCACAGCGATCGACGACCACCTCGACGACCTGATGCCCTGGCCGGAATAGTCCACGCCCCCTACGCCGACCGCCGAGCAGAGACAATAGGTCCGGCGAGTCTCCGACCCCTGCCAGCC
>NZ_JARWRU010001162.1 GCF_029867845.1 Nocardia farcinica
GGGGCGGGCGCGGCGGGCCTTACATCCGTTGGCCCGGGTTCCGTGGCGGCCGGCGCGCCTTTCCTTCGCCGGTTGCGTCGTCAGCCGCGGCGGCGGGACTTCAGCAGCTCCAGGCGCTCCTTGAGCAGCTCCTCGAGCTCCTCCTTGCTGCGGCGCTCGAGCAGCATGTCCCAGTGGGTACGCGGCGGCTTGACCTTCTTGGCCTCCTGCGTGGTGCCCTCGAGCAAAGTGCCTTCCTGGCCGTTGCGGCACAGCCAGGTGGGCGGGATCTCCGCGTCGTCGGCGAAGGGCACGTCGAACTCTTCGCCGTTCTCGGTCCGGTACCTGGCGATGCGGCGCGGAGCGAGGTCGTGGTCGCGGTCGGTCTCGTAGCTCACCGCTCCGAGCCGACTGCCCCGGAGTACGCGATCTGCCATGGTGTGCCTCTCCCTGTGTGTCCGAGTGTCCCTGGTTGTCCGAAGTGCCTGTGAGGACAACGCTCGAATCCGCGTCTTCGTTCCCGACCGGCGATCGGCGAACCGTTCCATTCTAGTCCGCCGCCTGGTCACGACGGTTCGCGGCCGTCGGGCGGGGCCGGGCCGCGGGGGTCGGCGCGGGGCCGGGATCGGGGGCGTCCGGGTCCGCGCGCGGATTCCCACCGGACCCACTAGTCTCATGGCCCATGACACGGCGCTTGCTGGCCTGCCTGTGGTGCGGGCGGGAGATCGTGGAGTCCGAGTCGGGGCGCCGGCGCCGCTACTGCCGGCAGTCGTGCAGGCAGCGCGCCTACGAGCACCGCAACAGTGTGAAAGGCACCGGCATCCCGGAGGATTCGGTGATCCTCAGTGCCCAGGAGGCCGCCGATCTGGCCGACCGCTGGTTCGCCGCCCGTTGCGCGGCCGAGGACGTGGCCACGGCGGTCGAGGAGGGGGCGAGCCGTGAGGAGCTGCGTCAGCTGAGCGCGACCCTGGTGCAGCTCAGCCGGGAGGCCGAGCGGCTGCGCTGAAGCGGGTCAGTGCACGTCGACGCCGCGCGCGCCCAGCCAGCCCGCCGGGTCGACCGGGCCGACGCCGGGCACGTGGACCTCGTAGTGCAGGTGCGGGCCGGTGGAGTAGCCGCGGCTGCCGACGGTGGCGATCACGTCGCCCGCCGCCACGTGCTGGCCGACGGAGACGAGGATGTCCTGCATGTGACCGTAGACGCCGACGGTGCCGTCGTCCTGCAGGATGCGCACCCACAGGCCGAAGCCGCTGGCCGGTCCCGCCTCGATCACGACGCCGTCGGTGACGGCGTGGATGGGCGCGCCGAGCGGGTCGCCGAAATCCAGACCCGCGTGCATGGCGCCCCAGCGGTAGCCGTAGCCGGAGGTCAGCACTCCCGCGGCGGGGCGAACGGTGGTCGGGCGCGGCGGCGGGGGCGGCGGGATGAACTGGGCCAGGCTGTTCTCCACCCACGGGACGACGTCCTCGAGGGTCTGCGGCAGGCCGGGCACGGCCGGGACTTCGGGGAGCTGGAGTTCGCGAGGGAAGGCGGTGAACTGCGTCCTGGTCTCCGCGGAGGTGAGCTGGACGCGGGGGGTGCGGGTGAGCTCGGCGGCGGAGGCGACGCCGGCGTCTTCGGGGCCGAGGAGGTTGACGGTGGTCAGGCTCAGGCCGAGGGCCCCCGGCAACCCGAACCCGCCGCCCCCCGCGCGGCGGCGGCGCGGCCCACGGGGGGGACGGCGCACACAGCGGGAAGCATATTGCAA
>NZ_JARWRU010001163.1 GCF_029867845.1 Nocardia farcinica
TCGACCACCATCAGGTGCTGGTGTGCGGCTCGCCCGCGATGACCAGGGCGACCGTCGAGCGGCTGGTGGAGACGGGCACCCCGCGCGGGATCATCCAGTACGAGGGGATCTGACCCGCGGTTCACAAGAGCGGGTCGTGGCGGATGTTCTTGGCGGGCACGCCAACCGACATCAGCCGGAAGCGGGTGGTCTGCACCATCGAGGGTGAGCCCGCGATCTGGATGTCGCAGTCGTCCCACGCGCCGCATTCGGTGACGATCTTGCCGAGCTGTCCGGTCCGCCGCGGCTCGAGACCGGGATAACGCGGTTCGGGCGCGTCCGGCTCGCGGTAGAACCACCACGGGTCCTCGTCGCTCTCGGCGACGGGGGTGACCGTGAGCCAGGAGTGCTCGACCGCGAGCGCGCTGAGGATCTCCAGATCGTAGAGATCGCAGGGGTGGTGGCCGCCGACGAACAGGTGCACCTTCGGATTGCTGCGCCGCTGCGCCATCTCCAGTAACTGCGCGCGCAGCGGCGCGATACCGGTGCCACAACCGACCATGAGCATCTTCCGCTTGGCATTGCGCGCGACGCCGAGCCCGCCGAGCGGGGACCCGAGCAGCCACTGGTCGCCGATCTGCGTCTGGGTGACCATCGCCGGGCTCACCCAGCCGCCCATGATGCTGCGGATGTGGAATTCGATGTCGCCGTGCGGATTCGCGGGCACCGCGGGTGAGAGATACCGCCACATGCGCGGTCTGGAGGGGATCTGCACGCTCATGTATTGGCCCGCCGCGTATTCCATCGGCTGGTCGAGTCGCAGCCGCACGACCGCCAGATTCCGCAGCACCTGCCGGTTCTCGACGACCCGGCCGGTCCACACCGCGGGCGAGGACTCCTGCTGGGCGGCGCCGAGCATGGTGTCGGAGATCAACCGCAGACCCTCGTCCCAGGCGCGGTCGACCTCGTCGGTCCACATCTCGGTGCCCGCGAACTGGCGCACGGCGGATTTGAGCGAGGCGGCGACGGCGACGTAGTGCTCGCCGCGCACGCCGTACTTGCGATGGTCGCGGCCGAGCTGGGACAGGAAGGGCACCAGCTCGTCCGGTTCCTCCAGCTGGTCGAGGGCGTAGGCGATGGCGTTGACCAGGCGGTCGCGCTGCAGATCCATCGAGGCCGGGAACAGATCGCGGATCGGCGGATAGTTGGCGAAGAGAATGGCGTAGAACGCTCGCGCCAGCCGCTCGGGGCCGTCCTCCTCCGCTGCCACCGCCTTGAAGGTCGTTCTGATCAAAGCGACGGTCCGCGAATCCATTTGTGCCACAACCCCATTTCGCACTCGAACACTGACCGTGCCGGCGAGTGGTGTGCTGCGGCGCACTCGACAGCAGCCGATAACCAGAGTGAGTGTAGGCGAGGATCGACGGGCTCGGAACGATACCAATCGACGGCATCCGACGAATTCCGCCGAATCGAGAGCCGCATGAGATTTATTGCCAAATAACAGACCGAAAGATCGAAAAGTTGCCAACAATACAGCAGACTGGTCGGCCGGTTTTCGGTGGCTATATTTCAGCTACCAACATTCCGGCTACCAACATTCCTGCTGTCGGCATTCCAGCTGTCGGCATTCCAGCTGTCGAAGAACGCTCATCGCCGAAAGCTGTCACCGCGCAACGCTTTCACGCACGACGGGGCTCTCACGCACGACGGGCCGGCGCGCACGCGGTGTGCGACCCGGCCCGGCGGGGGGGTGTGTGGGCTCAGCCCTGGTGGCGTGGCGTGCAGCCCCCCAGCGCCGGAA
>NZ_JARWRU010001164.1 GCF_029867845.1 Nocardia farcinica
CTGCGGCCTTTCTCTTTGGGGGCGGGGGGGGGGGGGGGGGGGGGGGGGTGCCCTCCAGGCCCGCGCGGTCGAGTTGGTCGTGCACGGCGCGCAGCGCGCGCACCCCGCCGTCGCCTGGCACGGCCAGCGCGGGACGGTCGCCCTCGTCGACGACGCGGGAGCCGGGCAGGCCGGCGGCCGCGGCGTGCAGATCGGATCGGTCGGCGAATTCCAGGCGGATGTGGTGGCCGGGGACCAGGCGCTTGAGCTCCTCGGCGGTGCCCTCGGCGACGATGCGCCCGCCGTCGAGCACCGCGATGCGGTCGGCCAGCTGGTCGGCCTCCTCGAGGTACTGGGTGGTGAGGAAGACGGTGACGCCGGTGTCGGCGACCAGTTCGGCGATGGTCTGCCACACCGCTCGCCTGCTACGCGGGTCGAGGCCGGTGGTCGGCTCGTCCAGGAACAGCACGCGGGGGCCGCCGACCAGGGTCATCGCCAAGTCCAGTCGCCGGGTCATGCCGCCGGAGTAGCCGCCTGCGACCCGGTCGGCCGCCGCGGCGAGATCGAAGCGCGCAAGCAACTCGTCGACCAGGCGGGTGGCCCGCGTCTTCGGCAGGTGCAGCAGGTCGGCCACCAGCCGCAGGTTCTCCCGGCCGGTGAGCAGTCCGTCGACGGCGGCGAACTGACCGGTCACGCCGATGAGCTCGCGGACCCGGTCGGCGGCCGAGGCCACGTCGTGCCCGCAGATCGTGATCTCGCCCGCGTCGGCCCGGCGCAGCGTGGTCAGGATCTGCACGGTGGTGGTCTTGCCCGCGCCGTTGGGACCCAGCAGCGCGAAGATCTCGCCCCGGCCCACGGTCAGGTCGATGCCGTCGAGCACGCGGCGCTCCCCGTAGCTCTTGCGCAGGCCGCGCACCGTGATGGCGGACCCGGTCGTGGTGTCGCTCATCGACTCACCCTTCGTTCACATCGCTGTTTCAGATTGTCGGATACGAATAAATGCATGTTTCAGCCACACGCCGCCCCGAGGGGCGCGGCGCTCGTCGCGGGATATGCGGTTGTGCGCGAACCGGATTCGCGCGACGTCAGATGTCCAGGTCCTCGATCTTCGGATTGAGGGCGAGGTCGGCGATGCGTTCGTAGAACCGTTGCGGCAGCTCGTCCTTCAGCTCCGCCACCGAATCCACGATCGCCAAGTCGAACTCGCCCCAGTCGGGATCGCCGACGCCGAGGGCCCGCCGCCAGGTGCGCCAGTCCTTCAGGCTCGATTTCTCCGTCGGGTAGTCGACCCAGCGGGAGACCTGGGAATGCTTGACGAATTTGCCCTTCCGGCTGCGGTAGACCCGGACCAGCTCGAACTTCTCCTCGCCGATGTCGCGCCATTCGCCCAGCAGCGCGCCCGAGAACCGGACCTGCCGCACACCGTGGTGCCCGACACCGAGGATCACCTCCTCGAAGCCCTCGAGCCGCCCCTCCTCCAGATCGATGAAGCGGCGCAGAGCCGCCACCACGGCGCCGGAGAGATTGCCACCGACGAGCTCCTGCGCCCGCTTGAACAGCGGCAGGTCGTCGTCGGCGACGTAGATCGTCTTGTTGGGCATGCCATGACTATACGTATATGTATACGTACACGCAAGAGGTGGCGACGCGCGGAGTGGTTACATGGAACGGTGATCCCCGGCTACGAACGCGCACTGCGCCCCAACCCCGCGCCCGCCTCGGGGACGGCCAGCCGGATCCTGCTGCGCCTCACCCTTGGCTCCCGTGACCTGATCGTGCGCCACACCGTCATCGAGCCGGGCGGCACCAGCGGCTGGCACTATCACGACGGACCGCTGATCGTGCTGGTCGCGCGGGGCACGCTCGACCACCCGTACGCCGACGGCGCGCCGGTGCGCTACCGCCGCCGGCAGATCTTCCGGGAACCGAGCGGGCCGGGGAACCGTCACGTGGCGCGGAATCTCGGCGCCGAGCCGGTCACCCTGATCGCGCTCTATCTGTTGCCGAAGGGAAGTCCGCTCTCGCGCGGCGCGCCCGGCCCCGGCGACGGCCACTGACCGAGCCGAGCGGAATTCGCGCGCGGCGGGCACCCGTCCGCACGGCCGTTCCACGCCGGAACCGGACGTCCCGCGTGCCTGTCGTCAGGTCGCTGTGAACGCCCGGTTCCGATCCGGCCCGCGCTCGCGGGATGGCGTCAGAAGGACATTCGGAGCGCGTTCCAGGTTCCCCGGCCGACGATGCCGTCGACCGCGAGCCCGACCGCGCTCTGGTAGCTCTTCACCACCGCTTCGGTCGCGGGCCCGAACTTGCCGTCGAGGTCCGTTCCCCGGAAGCCGAGCCGGAACAGGGCGTCCTGCAGGACGTAGACGCAGCCGCCCGTCGAGCCACGGGACAGCGTCGTGTTCGAGCACGCCGCCAGGCTCGCGTCGTCGGCCGAGCGCGCGGGCCCGCCGTCCGCCTGCCGCCCGCCCGTTCCGGCGGGGCCCGCGTCGCGGATCGGCTGGGCGGCGGGCGCCGCGGCGGCGAGCCGCGGACCCGCCTCGTCGGCGGAGTGGGCGTTGGCGAGGGCGTTCGAACCGCAGGCGAGGCCCGCCGCGATCCCCGCGACCACGAGGACGCGGACCAGGCTCGCGATCGGACCGCGGGTGGACTTCTTGGTCATGGCAAACTCCGATTCCGTTGTGCTGGAAGGTATCCGGGATTCCCCGGACGGGATGCCATCAAGTCTGTGCCGACCCGCCAACGTCGCGGTAACGTCGCGTCAACGCCGAGGGTGCGGTCAGGCGCCTGGGTCGGCGGGGCGCACCCGCACGATCACCGAACCCAGACGGAGGACGTCCCCGGGGGCGAGTGGCGTCGGCGCATCGATGCGGCGGTCGTTCACGTAGACCCCGTTGGCCGAGTCGAGATCGTGGATGAGCGCGAGGTCGCCGTCGAGGTCGACGCGGGCATGGCGCCTGCTGACCTTCGGATCGGTCAGGCGCAGGATGTTGCCCGTGGCCCGGCCGATGGTGATCCCGGACCCGGTGACCACGACGGTCCGGCCGTCGGCGGTCGCCAGCGCGATGCCCGACGACGATTCCCGCAGCGTCGGCCGCTCCTCCTCCCAGCGCGCTGCCCCCTCGGCGAACAGCCGTTCCTGCCGCAGCACCTTCTCCTGGATCGCGCGCAGTTTCCGCGGCGGGTCCATGCCCGTGTCGCGGAAGCAGGCCATGACGACCCGGCAGGCGTCGGCCGCGGCCGCCGGCTGCCCATCGGCGTCGAGCGCGGTGATGTAGCGGACCCACTCTTCGGTCCCGGTGGGCCTCGCCTCGGCGATGGCCCGGAGCTCACCGAGAACCTGCCGCGCGCGGCCACATTCGATCTCCATGTCCAGCCGGTCGTACAGCGTCCTTCGCCGCTCCTCGGCCATGCGGATGCGCTGACCGTCGACGAACCCGGACGGCCTCAGTCCGTCGAGCGGTTCATCGGACCATTCCGCCAGTGCCCGCTCGTACAGCTCCGAGGCCTTCTCGTAGTCGAACCGGCGCCGGGCGCTGTCGGCCTCGGCGCGCAGATCGGTGAACCGGTGATAGTCGCAGTAAGCCCGCCCGATGTTCAGCTGGTAGATGCGCTGGGATTCCGAATGGAGCAGCACGGCGTCGTCGACCCCGGCCGCACGGAGGAGGGCGCGGATCCGCGAGAGCTTGTTGTGCAGGCTCTTGCTCCGGTTGACCGGCGGCTCGTCCCACACCCGTTCGATCAACTGGTCCGCCGACAACGGACCGCGCGCGAGCGCGAGGACAGCGAGCACCGCCTGCGTCAACGCACCGTTCAACTCCAGGCGGCGGCCGCCGACCAGCAGGCGAACCGGACCGAGCAGCCGCACGTCGACGGGCATCGGCCCGGCGGCTCCCGCGCCGCCGGCGGCGATCGGGTCGGTCCCCCCCGGCTCCGGCATCGTCCCGCGAAACCTCCGTCCGCTTCCCGATGGACCGGCCACCGCAGCACCGTGGCACGGGTGCGTGGCCCGTAGATTCCGTCGGCCTCGGCCCCCGCCTCCCGTTGGAGCCGCTGGATCGCGGCCCTGGTGGCGCTGTCGTAGACCCCCGAGATGTCGAGGGGGATGTCGTGACACAGCGCGACCGCGCGCTGCACGGCCGAGACGGCGGCGGTGCGGTCCCCCAGATTCAGGATGCAGTTCGGCTCGTCCCGCGCTTCGGCGCCGGTGGGCAGCTCCACGAAGGTCCGGTCGCCGTCGGGGTGGCGCACGGTCCAGTGGCACCGTTCGGTGAGGAATGCGGTGGCCGTGGCGGCGGCCGCGGACGTGGGCTCGGGTTCCGCTCCACCGGCCAAGCGGCCGACGACGAGAGCGACGGCGACGGCCAGCACTGTGGACGCGACGAGCGTCCTCACCCCGTGGCCGCGCGCGCTCATCCGGGAACGGTGGACGGCCGCATCGCCGGAGGTGCCTGCGCGATCGTCCGAGCCTTCCTCCGGCGGCCCGGGTTCGGCGTGCCTGTTCGGCGGTCCGGTGCGAGTGCTCGGCTCCGTCCGGTCGTCCACGGTCGGGTCGACCGCCTCGTCCGACAGCGCGGCGAGAGCGGCTCTCGCCAGATCTCCGCAGGTCTGATAGCGGTCGGCGGGATCCTTGGCCATGGCCTTGGCGATCACGGCGTCGAAAGCTTTCGGTAGTTCCGGGCGGACGCGGGAGGGGACCGGTGCGGGTTCGCGCAGGTGGGCGTCGATGAGCGCTTGGCGCGGGCGATTCGGATAGGGAAGGGAACCGGTGAGCAGCCGGTACAGCGTGGCCCCGAGCGAATAGATGTCGGAGCGGCGGTCGGGCTGAGAGTCCACGAACTGCTCGGGAGCCGCGTATTCCAGCGTGAGTTCGCGTGTGTCGTCGCGGTGTGCGGCCTCGCTCGCGCTGACGACGGTGATCTCCTCGTCGAGGATGTGGGCTATCCCGAAGTCCGCGACCAGCACCCGTTCCTCGCCCTCGACGGTGGAAACCAGCAGGTTGGATGGTTTGACATCGCGGTGCACGATCTTCTTCTCGTGCGCGTGGTCGAGCCCGGCGGCGGCATCACGGATGAAGCGGACCGCGCGACGCGGGTCGAGTCTGCCGCCGGCCCGGCGAAGCACTTCACCGACATCGGGACCGTCGATGTAGTCCATTTCGATCAGTGGCACACCGTCGGCGGAGACCTTGAAATCGGTGACTCGGGCGATGTTGGGCGACGACAGCCGGGAGAGCAGATCGGCTTCCTCGGAGAACTTGCGCAGCACCCGTTTGTCGAAGGGCGCGCCGCGAAGGACTTTCAGAGCTACCGCCCGGTTGGGCAGGCGCGGATGGGCGGCCTGGTAGACCGCTCCCATGCCGCCTTCGCCGAGCTTCCGAACGATTCGGTAGCCCTCGAACTCCGCACCGTCGCGCAGAACCACGTTCGCCCCCGCCTCCGGCCGCCACCGACCCGCAACCGGTGGCTCCGGCCGCCGTCGGGACGCCAGATGTCCTCCATGCCAGCACTTTTCGTACCGAATTGGATTCGGAGAATATCAGGGCCGACGCGCGACCGGGAGCCCCCGATGATCACGTTGCAGATCGGGCGCGCCGCCTCCCCCACCCGAGCCGGTCCAACCCCCGGCGTGACTCAGGAGCCGCCGCCGCAACCCCCGCCACCACACCCCCCGCTACCAGACCCCCCGCCACCGCAGCCGCCGCCACCGGGCCCGTCGTCGGCGGAACCGTGCGAGCCGTCGGAACCGTGCGAGCCGCCTGCGCCGAAGAGCCAGAGGCCGCCGCCCGCCGCTGAGCCCGCGGCCCTTCGCGGGCGCTGCCTGCCGCGGTGCCGACGTGCCGTGCCTGCGCGCTGGATCAGGCCGAGGACGAGGAAGGGCAGGCCGATGGCCGCGATGACCAGCCCGGCGACCGGATGCACCCCGATGCCGAGCAACAGGGCGAAGGCGAACACGACCGCCGCGAGCGCCAAGAGCATGACGAACCTCCCCCGAGCCGGGCCACCGAACCGATGGCCTGCCCCGAGGGTACCGGTCGCTCGCTGAGCGACACCTGTGAATTTCCGGTCTCTACCAGCCGGAACGAACCGCGGCGCCGGGATCGCGCCGAACCGGGAAGGGAGTCAGTGCGCCGGGCCGCAGACCTCGCGCAGCGAGCACGCCCCGCAGGACTGCCCGCAGGAGCCGGTCTGCTCGACCGGGACCAGGCGGGCCACCTCGCGATCGGCCGCCTGCGCGCCCGCGCCGAGGGTGAACACCGCGATCACCGCGGCGACCAGCGCCACCAGCAGGGCGACGGGCTCACCCGCGGCGAAGACGATCAGGCCGCCTGCGAACAGCAGCGCGCCCGCGCCCACCGAGGTGGGGGCGGCGACGCGGTTGGCGATGCGGAAGGTCTCTTCGGTGGCGAGCGCCGCCTCGGTGTGCACTCCGACGAAGCGGTTGCGCGGCAGCTTGCCGAGGAAGCCGAGCACGCCGGTCCCGATGGCCACGAGGGCCAGCAGGAACAAGATCAGGGCTACGGCGAACACCAGTGCAGGTTATCGCAGTGGCCGCACGGCCCGACGTCCGGTCTCCTCAGGCGCACGTTCTACCCTGTTAGCCGACTCTGTCCAGTAAGACGGCGCACAGGAGAAGGCGGGATCGTGCAGGACACGCGTGCAACCGAAAGCGATGTACCCGAGCATCGGTACAACGCGGCGCTCGCGGGGCGCTTGGAGCGCCGATGGCAGGAGCGCTGGCGGGAGCGCGGAACGTTCCAGGCGCCGAACCCGACCGGCCCGCTGGCCGGTGAGACCCCGGCCGACAAGCTGTTCGTCCAGGACATGTTCCCCTACCCGTCCGGTGTCGGCCTGCACGTCGGCCACCCGCTCGGCTACATCGCCACCGACGTCTTCGCCCGCTACCACCGCATGCGCGGCCGCAACGTGCTGCACGCGCTCGGCTACGACGCCTTCGGCCTGCCCGCCGAGCAGTTCGCGGTGCAGACCGGCGCGCATCCGCGCGACACCACCGAGTCCAACATCGCGAACATGCAGCGCCAGCTGGACCGCCTCGGTCTCGGCCACGACCGCCGCCGCAGCTTCGCGACCACCGACCCGGAGTACTACCGCTGGACGCAGTGGATCTTCCTGCAGATCTACAACGCCTGGTACGACCTGGAGGCCGACAAGGCCCGCCCGATCGCCGAGCTGGAGGAACAGTTCGCCTCCGGCGCGCGTCCCGCCCCCGGCGGCGCGGACTGGGCGAGCCTGACCCCGGCCGAGCGGGCCGCGATCATCGACTCCTACCGGCTGGTCTATCAGACCGATTCGGTGGTCAACTGGTGCCCCGGCCTCGGCACGGTGCTGTCCAACGAGGAGGTCACCGCCGACGGCCGCTCCGAGCGCGGCAACTTCCCGGTGTTCCGCAAGCGGCTGTGGCAGTGGATGATGCGCATCACCGCCTACGCCGACCGGCTGGTCGACGATCTGGACCTGCTGGACTGGCCGGAGAACGTCAAGTCCATGCAGCGCAACTGGATCGGGCGTTCGCGCGGCGCGCAGGTGAAGTTCGCCTCCCCGGCGGGCCCGATCGAGGTGTTCACCACCCGCCCGGACACCCTGTTCGGCGCCACCTACGTGGTGCTGGCCCCCGAACACGACCTGGTCGACGAGCTGGTCGCCGCCGAGTGGCCCGCGGGCGTCGACCCGCGCTGGACCGCGGGCGCGGGCCCCCCCCCCCCCCCGGGGGGCGCGGACCCCCACTGCCTCGCGGCCCCAACCCCACAGGG
>NZ_JARWRU010001165.1 GCF_029867845.1 Nocardia farcinica
CAGCGGGTTCGGGGTTCGAGACCCTGAGGGCGCACAGTACCAGACGCCCCGCTCGGCCCGACGAGCGGGCCTTTTTCATGTGCCGGACACCCGAGCATCGCCCTTTCGGCGGCCGGAAATCGGGACCGAACCGTCACCCGCGCGTTATCCACGCGAGATCATCCGAAACTTTTTCGTGACCTCCGTCACGGATTGTTTAACGGCAAACTCCCTGCAAGCGGGCCGATTCCAGCAAACGGCGAGCAGCCGACCAAGATCGTCCGCACCTCCGGTTCGCCGCCCGTTCACCTTCCGTTCACCTTCCGTGACCATTCTGCAATCAGGTCACAGCGACCAGGGGTTCTCGATCTCCGACCAGCCGCGGCGCCTCTCGCCCGGCAAGCCCCGTCGCTCCACCCGATGTGGAGTTCCGCGCGACGCCCGCGGCCGCCCTCGCCTCCCGAGGGGCCGCGCAGGCAGAAACGTCGTGTCCCGCCGGACCACAGCGTCCGCCGACAACAGAACCGACAACAGCACACCGATTCCATCGGCACGAGGCCCACCTGCCCGCGCCGCCGGATCCGCGCTGCTCGAGTGCGATTCGGACCACCACGTCCCCTATCGAGGAACCGATTCAGCGATGCCCGACACCCGTCTGCTCACCTTCCGCCGCACCACCCTTCGCGAAGGGGTGAGCCTCGCGGTGGCCGCCGCGGCCGTTCTCGCCGTGGCCACCTCCTCGGCGATCTCCGTCGCCGACGACCGGCCCACCAGCCGCATCACCATGGTCGCCGAACAGGCGCCGCTCACCGAGGACGGCACGGCAGGCGCGGAGACCGCCGCGCCCGTCACCGAGATCGCGCCGCTGCCTGCGCCCCAGGAGCTGGCCGAGGCACTGGCCAAGCCCGCACCGAAGGTCTACGAGAACAACCTCGACGGCTGGATCCGCGAAGCGCTGGACATCATGGCCGCGAAGGGAATTCCCGGCACCTACGAGGGCATCCACCGCAACATCATGCGCGAGTCCACCGGTAATCCGCAGGCCATCAACCTCTGGGATTCCAACGCCGCGGCGGGCATTCCCTCCAAGGGCCTGCTCCAGGTGATCGACCCCACCTTCGCCGCCTACCACGTCGACGGCACCCCCTTCGACATCTGGAACCCGGTCTCCAACATCGTCGCCGCCTGCAACTACGCCGCGCACCGCTACGGCAGCATGGACAACGTCAACAGCGCGTACTGACCGCCGGACGACGCCGCGGGGCCGTCCCCCGCGCCACGGGCCGCGCCGTAGGATGCGCCGGTGGCCGATTACGCGCACAACGACGTCTCGGCCGCCCGTCGTGCCGAGAAGGCCAGGCGGCTGGCGGCCTATCTGTGGGATCGCGACATCAGCGCGAGGGAACTACGGGCGATGCCGCCCGCCCAGCTGCGCAAGCTGGCCAGAGCCGCGCAGACCAATCCGCCGAGCACCGGCGAGACCTGGCGGCTGGTCGCCGAGTTGCTCGACGAGAAGGACGCGTGGGCGGCCCGCCACCCGGACCATCCGGCGGCCAGGCGCACCGACGCCGACGAGAAGCTGCTGTGGGTGAAGCCGCCGATCACCCCGTGGTCGTGAGTGACCGTCGTGAGTGACCGCCGAGGGCGCCTACCGCTCACAGGCCTCGGCGCACTCCTCGTCGTCGGGATCGCCGGCGGGGACGACCCGGTCGGCGATCTCGCGCAGTACGCGGGCCTGCTCCTCGCTGAGCCGGTCGATGAACAGTGCGCGCACCAGCTCGACGTGATGTGGCGCGGCCTGTTCGATGGCGGCCCGGCCCGCCTCGGTGAGCTCGACGACGATGCCGCGCGCGTCCTCCGGCGACGGCGCGCGGGTGACCAGACCTCGGGCGTCCATCCTGGCCAGATGCTTGGACAGCCTGCTCTTCTCCCAGCGCACCGCCGCGGCCAGGTCCTTGGCGCGCAACCTGCCCGCCGGCGCGGCCGACAGCGGCACCAGCAGGTCGTAGTCGGCCAGCGACAGCCCGTCACGCGCCAGACCTGCGGCGATCGCGGCGTCCATCCGCAACCTGATCCGAATATAGGCGTGCCAGGTCTGCTGTTCTTGTGCGCTGAGCCACCGTGCCACCGCGCCAGTCTAGCGATTGGTTGACATGGACACCACATACGGGACGGTACGGTTTGCCGCCCCTGCACCATGCCCCGGGCCGCGTTCGCGCGGTTGACAACTCCGCGACCCATCGGAACAGTGGGTGGGCGCCGGGACCGCCCGGCACATTCACCGCAGCACAATCATCGCAGCAGACACAGAGGAATACATGAACGTTCGCCGGCTCCTTGTCAGCACCGCCGCAGCGGGCCTGACGCTCGTCGCGGCCCCCGCCCTGGCCTCCGCCAACACCGGCTCGGCCGGGACCGGCTCCTCCGCCATCGACACCGGTCTGATCCTGACCGGTTCGGCCGGTCTGTCCCAGACCGGTTCGGCTGGCGGAGCCTTCGCCAACTGCGACGAGGCCCGCGCCGCGGGCCGGGCCCCGATCTTCCGCGGCGAGCCGGGCTACGGTCCGCACCTCGACCCCGACGGCGACGGATTCGCCTGCCCCACGGTCTGATTCGAGCCACGCTCGAAACAGGCCCCTACGGATCACGGAACGACGTGGCCGCAGACGAGAACACCCGGTGTCGCTCCAGGCGCACCGGGTGTTCTCGTTTTCGCGTGCTACGCGCTCAGCGGAAGAGCTTGACCAGCACCAGCCCGACCACCAGCGCGCCCGCGCCGATCAGCGAGTACTTCACCTTCGGCTGATTCAGCTTCGCCACGACCACCGCCTTGGTGTCGTCGGCGATCCGCTGCGGATCGGCGCGCACCGCCAATTCGTCGAGCGTGCTCGCCAGCCGCGCACGAGCCTCCTCGATCTCCCGCTCGATCCGCTCGGTATCCCTACCCACGTCATTCCTCCTCGTCGATCGGCGTGCACCGGGCGCGAACCGGGCCCGGACTCCACCGAGATGCCCCGGCCGGGAAACCCGGCGGCTCGCGAATCACCGGGGCTCGCGCACGAGTGTATCGGCCCGCTCCGCGGCCGCTCGGTTACCGTGCAGGACGTGACGAACCAACGACTCGCCCCCGGTGACATCGCCCCCTCCTTCACCCTCCCCGACGCCGACGGCAACGAGGTCTCGCTCGCCGACTACCGCGGCCGCAAGGTGCTCGTCTACTTCTACCCGGCCGCGAGCACGCCGGGCTGCACCAAGCAGGCCTGCGATTTCCGGGACAATCTCGCCGATCTGGAGGGAGCGGGCATCGCGGTCGTCGGGATCTCCCCCGACAAGCCGGCCAAGCTGGCCAAGTTCCGCGACGCCGAGTCGCTGACCTTCCCGCTGCTGTCGGACCCCGACCGCGCGGTGCTCACCGAGTGGGGCGCCTTCGGGGAGAAGAAGATGTACGGCAAGACCGTCACCGGCGTCATCCGCTCCACCTTCCTCGTCGACGAGGAGGGCAGGATCGAGCTGGCGCAGTACAACGTGCGCGCCACCGGTCACGTGGCCAAGCTGCGTCGCGACCTGTCGGTCTGAGCTCGCGTACGGCGCGCCGTCACCGGCGGCGCGCTCAGCTCGCCGCCCGGCCTCCGGCAGCTCCTCCGTCGACCACATCCGATTGCCCGGCGTCGAATCCCCCCGAGTCGAGAAAGCGCTCGTAACCGTCGAGCATCCGATCCAAGCCGAACTCGAAATCTGCCCGGGCCCAATCGATGTCGCCGTCGAAGGCGCGTTGTGCCAGCGCGGAGAGCAACGCGGGGAATCGCGCCGGGTCGAGCACCGAGCGCATCGCGCCCTCGAAGTCGTGGTCCCCGCCCTGATCGGCGATGAAATCCTTCGCCGCCCAGAACCGGCCGAGGACGTAGAGCGACAGGTTCATCACCAACTGCAGCCGCATCGATTCGGGCAGGTTCGTCCGCCCCAGCGTCGCCAGCCCGGCTTCCAGCCAGGCCATGTTGTTGGGCCCCATCGGCGGCCCGGCCAACGGCATGTCCAGCCACCACGGATGCCGGGCGACCGTCTCGAATTCCGCCAGCGCCCAGGCCCGTAGTCCGGCCCGCCAGCCGTCGTCGGCCGCGATCTCGGGCGGGCTGCCGATCACTCGATCCAGCACCAGCATGACCAGCGTCTGCTTGTTCTCGACATAGCGGTACAGCGACATCGCGGTGACGCCGAGTTCCTTGCCGATCCGGTTCATCGACAACGCCGAGGAGCCTTCGGCGTCGGCCAGGGCGATGGCCGTGTCGAGGATCTGTTCCAGCGTCAGTCCGCGCCGTGGACCGCGCTCCCCTTCCCTGTCCAGGCCCCACAGCAACGCCACCGACCTCGGCAGGTCGGTCGGCGGCATCCCGCTGGCATCCTCCGGCGTGGTCATGGCTTCCTCCTTCGCGTCGACTCTAGCCGTGCGGCGAGGTTGCGTCCGTCAACTGCTTAGCCTATAAACAGTATTACCAATAAACAGTTCTTGGGAGAGGTTCGCATGACCACCCGTCCCACCTCCGCACTCACCGTGCGCTCGTTGCACAAGTCCTACGGCGAGCACCGGGTGCTCGACGCCATCGATCTGGAAGTCCCCGCGGGCACGATCTTCTCGCTGCTCGGCCCCAACGGTGCGGGCAAGACCACCCTGGTCCGCATCCTGGCCACACTGACCGCCCCCCGACGGCGGCGAGGTCCGCGTCTTCGGTCACGACCTCGTCCGTGAGGCGGCGGCCGTCCGTGGCCTGATCGGCGTCACCGGCCAGTTCGCCGCCGTCGACAAGGTGCTGACCGGCGCGGAGAACCTGCAACTCACCGGCAGGCTGCTGCATCTGCCCGGCGACCTCATCCGCGCCAGGCGCGAGGAGCTGCTCGAGCGCTTCGACCTCGTCGCGGCGGCGGGCAAGCCCGCCGAGACCTATTCCGGCGGCATGCGCAGGCGCCTCGACCTGGCGATGAGCCTGATGGGCAGGCCCCGCCTGGTGTTCCTCGACGAGCCGACCACCGGCCTCGACCCGCGCAGCCGCCGCGAATTGTGGTCGGTGATCAGGGAACTGGCCGCCGAAGGCGTGACCATCCTGCTCACCACGCAATATCTCGAGGAGGCCGATCAGCTCGCCGACCGCATCGCCGTGCTGGACGGAGGCCGGATCGTCGCCGAGGGCACCGCCGCGGAACTGAAGCAGCGCGTCCCCGGCGGCCACCTCGCGGTCTTCTTCGCCGACGCGCCGACGCTCGACACCGCCGCCCGCGCGCTGGTCGACCTCGGGCACCAGCCCGATCACGACCAACTGGCCCTGCGCATCCCCTCCGACGGCAGCGCCGCCGACATCAAGCACGTCCTCGACCGGCTCGCCGAACGCGACGTCACCATCGAACGCCTGGCGGTGCACACGCCCGACCTCGACGACGTCTTCTTCGCCCTCACCGGCCGCCCCACCCCCACCGGCGCACCGGCGGGCCATCCCACCCCGACCGGCCACCCCACCCCGACCGGCACCGCGGCCTGACCCGCCGAGGCCGACGAACGAAACGAGCCAGCCATGACGACCACCGAGCCCCACCTCGCGCCGAGACCATCCCTGCACCACCGGGCGTTGCGCACCACGCGGGACAGTCTCACCATGCTCGACCGCAATCTGCGGCACACCCGCCGCAGTCCCGACACCATGATCATGACGCTGGCGCTGCCGATCGTGATCCTGTTGATGTTCGTCTACGTCTTCGGCGGCGCGATGAACACCGGTGACGGCGCCTACATCGACTACGTGGTGCCGGGCATCATCCTGCTGTGCGCGGGCTTCGGCTCCGCGACCACCGCGGTGAGCATCGCCGTCGACCTGAGCGAAGGCATCGTCGACCGCTTCCGCGCCATGGACATCGCCCGCTCGGCGATGCTCACCGGGCACGTCGCCGAGAGCGTGCTGCGCAATCTCGTCACCACCGGCATCGTGATCGTGCTGGCGGTGGCGCTCGGCTTCCGCCCCACCGCCGACCCGTTGCGCTGGGTCGGCGCGCTCGCGGTGATCGCGATGTTCGTGCTCGCGCTGTCCTGGGTGGCCGCCGCGCTCGGGCTGCTGGCCCGAAACCCGGAAGCCGCCAACGGGTTCACCTTCGCCTTCATGTTCCTGCCCTACGTGAGCAGCGCCTTCGTTCCCACCGAGACCATGCCGACCGCCCTGCACGCCTTCGCGGAGAACCAGCCGGTGACCCCGGTCATCGAGACGGTGCGCGGGCTGCTCATGGGCACCCCGATCGGCGAGAGCGCCGTGCTCGCCGTCGCGTGGTGCGCCGGCATCGCGGCGGTGGGCTACACGGCGGCGCGGGTGCTGTTCCACCGTCGCGCGACCACCGGCTGACCTGCCGCACCGGCCGTGAGAAACGGCCCGGGGCCCCCCCCCCGCGGGGGCCCGGGGGGGGG
>NZ_JARWRU010001166.1 GCF_029867845.1 Nocardia farcinica
CGGACTGGGCGAAAAGGTCGACCAGGACGGTGGAGTCCTTCCCCCACGAGGTGGACACGTATCCGCCGCCAGCAGCAGCGAACTGGTCGATGACGGTAATGGAGTGGTCGGCGAGCCGGTCGAGGCGCGCGGTGGCGGCCGCCGCGAGCCACCGGGCGGGCAGCAGGCCGTGGACCGCGCGCAGGGTGGGTTCATCGGCGACGGCGTCGATCGCGCCCGCGCACCCGGTGACCGCCGGGTCGGCCCGGAAGCGGTGCAGGATCGCCTCGTCCCAGCCGTTGGCGCGGACGAGCACCTCGCCGTAGCCCTGGAGGTAGGTGCCGAGGCGACCGGCGAGTTTGCGTAGCCGCGTCGGTTCGTCGATGGTGTCGGGCACGGTGACCAGCACCGACCAGATCCGCACGGCGGCCGGGTCACGGCAGGCGGCTGCGGCGGCGGTGCGGACGAGCCGGACGGCGCGGGCGGTGGTCTCGTCGGTGAAGAAGCTGTGCAACACCACGCCGTCGGCGATGCGGCCCGCCAGTCGCAGGCTGTTGTCGCCGATGGCGGTGAGCAGCAGCGGGATGTCCTCGTCGAACGTCGAGTCCAGCCGCAGCAGCGGCCAGGCGCCCGCGGGGCCGTCGTGTCCGACGACGGTGCCGCCGCGCCAGAGCGCGCGGTAGACGCCGGCGATGTCGGTCAGTTGCGCCGAGGTCACTCTCGGCAGACCGAGCACGTCGAAGAGCAGGTCGAAGCCGCGGCCAAGGCCGAGCGCGTAGCGGCCCCCCGGTCAGCCGGTGCAGTGTGACGGCCGCGGCCGCGGTGACCACGGGATGGCGGGTGTTGTGGTTGGTGGCCGCGGTGCCGATGCCGATGCGGTCGCTGATCGCCGCGGCCGCGCCCGCCAGCGCCATGGCTTCCTTGGTGTCGAAGCGCTCGGAGAGGAAGATCGCGCCGAAGCCGAGATCCTCGGCCGCGCGCACCTCGTCGAGCAGGGCGCGGGCGCTCGGGGCGTGCCCGGCCAGTCCGTAGCAGCCCAGTTCCGGGAAACGCTGCGCGCCCGTGTCGTCACCACCGGCGGCCGGCACGTGCTCGGGTGAACGACTCATCGGGGCGCCCGCTCGGCGGTGATCATCGCCGCCAGTTCCTCCGGTTCCCAGGGCGGGCTGTCGGTGTGGTCGCGGTAGCCGAGGATCGCCGGTGCCTGCCGGTCGAAACGGCCGACGAAATTGCCCGCCGCGACGAAGATCTGGCCGGTGACTCCGCGCGCGAGCGGGCCGGTGAGGAACTGGTACAGCCGGGCGGCGTACTCGGCGGGCGGGGCGTCAAGCGCCCCCTGCACGGACAGTTCGTCGAGCATGCCGCGCCGGTGCAGCTCGCGGATCTTGGCCTCGTAGTCCGGTCCGGTGGACAGCCGGGTGCGCGCGCCGGGGCACACCACATTGGCGCGCACCCCGTGCTCCTTCAGCTCCGCGGCGATGGCGAGGGTGAGGCTGGTGACCGCGCCCTTGCCCGCCGCGTAGCCGGTGCCGCCGTAGTCGCCGAGCCAGGCGAAGGAGCTGGTGTTGACGATGGCGCCGCCGCCTTGGGCGACCATGCGGGGTGCGGCCGCACGGCAGGTGGCGAAGACCGTGCCCAGGTGCGCGTCGAGCAGCGAATGCCATTGCGCGGCAGTGATGTTCAGAATGGAGGAGCCCTCGGGTTCGGCGGTGCCCGCGCAGTTGACCAGCGCGTCGATCGCGCCGTACTCGCGCACGCAGGCGGCCACAGCGTCCTCGGCGACATGTTCCTCGGCGGCGGACCCGGCGATGCCGAGCGCGCGCCCGCCGTCTCTTCTCAGCCGGGCGACGGCGGCGTCGACGGCGACCGGGTCGCGGCCGTTGACCACCACGCCCGCGCCCGCTCGCGCCAGCGCCGCCGCGACCTCGAGGCCGATCCCCCTCGACCCGCCGGTCACCACCGCCGCGCGCACCGAACCCGTTCCGCTCATCCGCCGGTCACTCTCCTCGCCACCTCGCGTCGCCACGACCGGATGCCCGCGGCTGCCGGTTCCGGCCGTTCGCCGAACCGCAGGGCCGATCGGCCTCTTGCCGCCTTCCCGTCGACCATAGTACTGTCCAGACACGTGTCCATCACATGAATCGGACAGGTATCTGTGGAAGTAATTCCGATGACTCTGGTGAAACCACGGCGGGTCTCCGGCGGGGAACACGAACACGGGCACCTCGAGGAGTTCCGCACCGACCCGATCGCCCTGATGCGGCGGGTGCGCGAGGAGTGCGGCGATGTCGGGGCGTTCGAGCTGGCGGGCAAGCAGGTCATCCTGCTCAGCGGCGCCGAGGCCAACGAATTCTTCTTCCGCGCGGGCGACGAGGACCTCGACCAGGCCGCCGCCTATCCGTTCATGAAGCCGATCTTCGGCGAGGGCGTGGTCTTCGACGCCAGCCCGGAACGCCGCAAGGAGATGCTGCACAACTCGGCCCTGCGCGCCGAGCAGATGCGCGGCCACGCGGGCACCATCTCCGCCGAGGTCGAGCGCATGCTGGCGAGCTGGGGCGAGGAGGGCGAGATCGACCTGCTGGAGTTCTTCGCCGAACTCACCATCTACACCAGCTCGTCGTGCCTGATCGGGGTGAAGTTCCGCAACGAACTCGACCGGCGGTTCGCCGAGCTCTACCACGAACTGGAACAGGGCACCGACGCCCTGGCCTATGTCGACCCCTACGCCCCGATCGAGAGCTTCCGCAAGCGCGACGCGGCGCGTGCGGCCCTGGTGGAACTGGTGCAGCAGATCATGGATCAGCGCGCCGCCGACCCGCCCGCCGACAAGTCCGATCGCGACCTGCTCGACGTGCTGGTGTCGGTCCCCGGCGACGACGGCGGCCCTCGGTTCTCGGCCAGCGAGATCACCGGCATCTTCATCTCCATGATGTTCGCCGGCCATCACACCACCTCCGGCACCGCGGCCTGGACGGTCATCGAACTGCTGCGCCACCCCGAGCTGCTGGCGCGGGTCACCGCCGAACTCGACGAGATCTACACCGACGGCCAGGACGTGAGCTTCCACGCGCTGCGCCAGATCCCGTTGCTGGAGGCCACCCTGAAAGAGACGCTGCGGCTGCATCCGCCGCTGATCATCCTCATGCGGGTGGCCCAGGACGATTTCGAGGTGTGCGGGCACCACATCGCCAAGGGCGACCACGTGGCGGCCACCCCGGCGATCTCCAACCGCCTGCCCGAGGATTTCCCCGAGCCGGACACGTTCGACCCCGGCCGCTACATCGACCCGAACCAGGCCGATCTGGTGAACCGCTGGACCTGGATTCCGTTCGGCGCGGGCAGGCATCGCTGCGTCGGCGCGGCGTTCGCGCTCATGCAGCTCAAGGCGATCTTCTCGATCCTGTTGCGGGACTGGGAGTTCGAGATGGTCCAGCCCTCCGACAGCTACCGCAACGACCACTCCAAGATGGTGGTGCAGCTGGCCCAGCCGTGCCGGGTCCGCTACCGCCGCCGCGTGCGCACCGCCTGACGGCCCGCCGTCCCGCCGTGGGACGCCGGCACACCGCCCTAGACTCCCAGCGTGCGCAACAGGACGGTGACCAGCTACGACGTCGCGCGACGCGCGGGACTGTCGCAGTCGACGGTGTCGCGCGCCCTGCGCGACGATCCCCGGGTCACCCCGGAGACCAGAGCGCGGGTGCGGGCGCTGGCCGAGGAGATGGGCTACGTCCCGCACATCACCGCGCGCAGCCTGATCACCCGGCGCTCGGCCGCGATCGCGGTGATCAGCGGCGACATGCGCAATCCCTCCTATCCGATCCTGTTCAACGCCTTGCAGGACCGGCTGGCCCGTGACGACTACCGGGTGCTGATCATGAGCGATCGCACCGAGAGCAGCAGGCAGGACGCCGACATCCGGGCGCTGCGCGGCGGGCTGGTCGACGGCGTGGTGTTCATCTCCTCCCGGCTCGACTCGCCGGTGGTGCCGGAGCTGATCGACGGCGGCATCCCGCTGGTGATCCTCAATCGCGACGTGCACGGCAGCCAGGCGGGCCGGGTCGATCGGGTGACCTCGGACAATGTGCGTGGCGGCGCGCTGGTGGCCGATCATCTGCTCGACCTCGGGCATCGGCGGATCGGGCTGATCTCCGGCCCGCTGGACAATTCCTCGGTGAAGCTGCGCGAGTCCGGCCTGCGGGCCAGGCTGGCCGAGCGGGGCGCGCCGCTCGAGGAGTCGCTGGTGGTGCGCGGCCCGGTCCACGCCGACACCGGCATCGCGGGCGCGACCGAACTGCTGAGCGGC
>NZ_JARWRU010001167.1 GCF_029867845.1 Nocardia farcinica
ATGTCGTCCCGGTGGGCGGAGTGGTCGCCGCCGATGTGGATCTCCTCGGCCGCCGACAGCGGGTCCGCGGTCGAGGAGCGGTCGTAAGTCGTTGTCTGCGAATCGTCCACGAGTTCGGCGTCCACGATCTCGGGCGTGTCCTGTTCGTTCGCGGGGGAGGCGGTCCGGCCGTCGGAGGCGTGGGCCGCGTCGCGGGGCGCGCTGCCGTTGCGCTCGAACTTGTCGACGAAGTTACGGATTCGGGATTCGGTGCTCATCGGAGGGCGCCTTTCTCGGTGGGGACATCGGTGGTGGTGTTCGTGCCCGGGTGGGTGTTCGCGCCCGTGATCTCCGCGCCCGTGATCTTCTCGGCGCCGACGAGGTCGAGGAACAGGGTGCGGTAGGCGACGAGGGCGGTGCGCAGGTCCTCGGTGGCCGTCTCCGAGCCCGCGCGGGCATTCGAACTCGCGCGGGCGGTTTCGCGGCCGCGGCGGTAGTGCTCGAGCGCCTCGGCATGCGCGACGGACAGGTCGGCCAGCCGCTGCTCGTGGTCGCCGGTCGGGTAGCCGCGCTCGGTGGCCACGGCGGTGACGAGGCGGTCGGCCTCGGCGAGCGCGCCGCGCGGATCGTCGACGAAACGTTCTTGGGCGGCAACCCATTCGGCGGTGTAGTGGCGCTTGCGTTCCTCGGGCAGCGGACGCAGGTCGAGTTCGGCGTGACGCTGCTGGCGCCTGCGCAGTTCGCGTTCGGCGGCGGCTCGGTCGTCGGCCTCGGCGACGATGCGGTCGTATTCGGGGCCGAACCTGCGGCGCAGGCGCGAGCTGCGCACTTTCGGCAGGACCAGCAGCAGGACCGCTACGGCGGCGAGGACCGCCACGACCAGCGCGATCAGCACGGAGGTGGACACGGGATTCTCCTTCGTCGGGCGTGTGGTGGTGGCATGCCTCGAAATCCGAAGTCGAAACACCCGTCTTTCCGACCGGGTGGTCCGAGTTCGGTTCGGCCGCACTCGTGTTCAGGGGTGTTGCGAAAGGCCGACGGCACGGGAAAGCGGCGGGAACCCGCGGCGGCCGCGAATCGTCTGTATATGTGGACAGACTGCAGGGCGCGATCTGTCGGCGCGAACGGCCACGCGGTGATCGCGTGCACGAGGAGAGGCGGGGGAGATGGCGGTGCGGACGTCGGCGAGGAGAACCGGGCTGTGGGTCGGCACCGGGGTGCTCGTGCTCGTGCTCGCGGTGGCGGCCGTGGCCGGGGCGCTGTGGTGGACCGGCCGTGGCGAACCGGCGTTGGCCGGAGAGCGGCTGAGCGGCTTCCCCGCCATCGACCGGTCGGTGCTCGACGCCGACCAGTCGGCCCTGGTCGAGGTGCTCGAGCGGGAGTTCGCCGATCCCGGCGCCGGGCCGGACTACGCCGAAGGGGTCGTCGAGCCCTGGTGCGCGGACTTCGTCAGCTGGGTCATGCGCGAGGCGGGCAGGCCGCTGTCGAACCCGAACTCCGGCTCATGGCGCATCCCCGGGGTGTACACGCTGCAGGAGTACTACGAGAGCATCGGGCGGTTCACCCCCATCGGGGCCGGCTACCAGCCGCGCACCGGTGACGTGCTGCTCTACGGCCCGGCCAGCGAGTTCGGCCAGCACACCAACATCGTGTTCGACGCCCAGGGCGACACGGTCACCACGATCGGCGGTAACGAACTCGGCAAAGTGAGTATTCACCGGTTCCGGCTCGGCGACGTCACCGATGTCGTGGGCTATGGGCGGTTCTGAGGAATCCATTGCGCATCTACTATGGGTGGTGACAGTGCCCGGCAGCGCTGTCGACAAGGGCCCTGTCCTGCCCGCCCCTCATCGGCAGGACAGGGCCCGCCCCGGCCGGCCCCGTCGGTGATCCCCACCCGGTGCGACCCGGCCCGTGGTCGCGCCGCGCTCCGGCCGCTCCCGTCGCGTACCGTGTCGGATGTCCGTGCGGAGGTGGGAGTTGGCGGTAGAGCTCATGCAGCGCAGTGTGGAGCACCGGGAGGAGCCGAACTGGATCGGCTACGCCGAGTTCGGGGAACGCTTCGTCGAGCACGCGGTCACCGAGCAGCGCATCATCGCGGCGATCTCCGGCATGGTCGGCCAGGGCGTTAGCCTCGGCCCGGTCAACATCGGGCCAGCGGGCCTGGCGGGTTTCCTGGCCGAGGGCAGGGTCGGCACGCCGAGGATCGCCCGCCACGACGAGGCCGTGGTCTACCACGTGACGGTGCCGGTCACCCTGGCGGTGAAGGTGCTGCTCGGCGGCAAGCCGCTGCGGCTGGAGGCCGTCGTCGAGATCGACCTGACCCTGCGGGCCCGCACCGCCGCGCCGGTGCTCATCGTCATCGACATCCCCCCGATCGAGCCCGAGCACGTCGACTTCCTGGTCCGCGCCTCCGCGGTGGACGCCGCCCTGGAGTGGGCGTTGGAGCCCATCGCGGGCCTGGTCCGGCGTGAGGTTGCCCAGCGGGTCACCGCCATGCTGGCCGAACCGCGCGCCCGGCGCGCCCGCATCTTCGACATCGAGTCGCTGGTGGACGGCCGGCGCGCCCGCGGCCCGATGCCCGATCGGTTCGAGTGGATCGACTACGGCGAGTTCGGCCGCAAGTTCTTCGAGCGGGTCGTCACCCCCCCCCCCCTCGGCGAGGGGG
>NZ_JARWRU010001168.1 GCF_029867845.1 Nocardia farcinica
CGACCACCCCGCCCGCCGCGGCCGAGATCCCCACCACCCTGCGAGAGCTGTGGCACGCCCCCGACGACGCGAGCGAACGCGCTCTCGTCGCCGGGGGCGCTGTGGTCACCGCGTCGGAGGGCACCGTCACCGGACGCGACCCGCGCACCGGTGAGGAGCTGTGGCACTACCGCAGGGACATGCCGCTGTGCGGGACCGAGGCCCAGTTCGGCATGGTGGTGGCCGTCTACCGGGACGAGCGCGGGTGCAGCCAGGCCACCATGCTGTCGGGCAGCGACGGCGCCCGCCGGACCGCGCGCAGCAGCTACATGGACGACCGGGTGCGGCTGTCGGTGGACGGCACCTACCTGCTCGCCCACGGCCCCGAGCGGCTGGAGATGTGGCGCTCGGATCTGGTGCGCACCGTCGAGTACGGCTACGTGGACGCGCCGGTCAACGTCAAGACCCAGCCGAGGCAGGGCTGCGAACTGCTGTCCGCGGCGTCGAGTTCCGCGCGGCTGGCGGTGCTCGAATCCTGTCCCGACGACGCGGGCCTGCGCCTGACGGTCATGAATCCCGCGCCCAAGGACAACACCGTCCCCGAGGAGTACGGCTCCCGGGTGCTGACCGGGCCGGACGCGCAGTCGCGGGACACAGAGGTCGTCGCCGTCTCCGACAGCAAGATCCTGCTCTACCGGCCCGGCGCCGACCTGGGTTCCGAACACGCGCCGCCCCGGCTGTCGGTCTTCGACGGCAACGGCAATCCCCTTGCCACGCACGAACTCTCGGCCCCGATGGACGATCCGAGGAGCGCCCGTGTCGGCTCGGTCTCGCTGGTGCACACCGGCTCGGAACTCATCGCGCTGAACGCGGCCACCCTGGAGCCGCAGTGGACCGTCCAGGACGCGCTCGGCACGCCCGCGCCGATGGCCACCCGCCTGCTCGTCCCGGTGCCGGGCGCAGTGGTCGCCGTCGACATGGTGACCGGCGCGCAGGTCGCGCGCATTCCGGTGGACCGTTCCGGTTCGGCGGACGCGGCGATCTCACTGGCGGTGCTGGGTGAGATCGTGCTGGAGAAGCGCGGCGACACGCTGTATGCCCTCGGCTGAGGGCGGTATGCCCTCGGCCGAGGGCGCCCACCGGAGTCCCGTCCGAGGACTCCCCGACCGAAGGGAGCACCCGTGAGCGACCCGCGCATCAGGCGCGCCACCCCCGAGGACGTGCCCGCCCTGGTCCGGCTGGTGTACGACCTGGCCGAATACGAACGCGCCCGCCACGAGTGCACCCTCACCGACGAGCAGTTGCACACCGCCCTGTTCGGTCCCTCGCCCGCGCTGTTCGCGCACGTGGCCGAGGACGAGACGGGCACGGTCGTCGGCTGCGCGATCTGGTTCCTGAACTTCTCCACCTGGGACGGTGTGCACGGCATCTACCTGGAGGATCTGTACGTCGACCCGGCCGCGCGCAAGACCGGCCTCGGCAAGGCGCTGATCGCCGCCCTGGCGAAGGAGGCGGTCGACCGCGGGTACAGCCGGGTGTCGTGGTCGGTGCTCACCTGGAACACCCCCTCCATCGACTTCTACCGGGCGCTCGGCGCGGACGAACAGGACGAGTGGGTCGGATACCGCCTCAGCGGTCCCGCGCTGTCCGCCCTGGCCGCCACCGCGCGGGCACACCCCTGAGGGGCCCTCACCCCCGCGGGGCCGCCCCGCCGTAGTCCTCGGCCATCCAGCGATTCGTCGGCGGGGCGAACAGCGACACCAGGGCACCCACCACCACGATGCCGAGCACGGTGCCGTAGAGGGGCTGGTGGGAGTCGGTCAGCAGCGACCAGACGACCGGAAGCAGCAGGATCTGCGCGATCACCGCGATCGAGCGGCCCCACCGGTGGCCGAGCAGCAACCCGATGCCCGCGGCGAAGACCGCGCCGCCGAGGATGCCGAACCAGGCGGCGGTGCCGTAACCGCTGGCCTGGGACTGGTCGTAGCCGAGCAGGCCGCGGATCACCAGCACGAGTGCCACGCCCACGGCGACGCCGCCCTCCAGGGTCACCAGCGCGCCCGCGCTGCGCACCGTGGTCGGTGTCCGCTGTGCCTCGATCTCGTCCCGGCTCGTCATCTCGCCCTTGTCGCTGTCAGCCACGCGGCCAAGCCTACGACGGCGCGGTGGTCCGGCGGGGCGGCCGGTCGGATACCGGCGGCGGCCGCGCGCGCAACTAGGCTGCTCGGCGTGCGCACGCTGCTGATCGTCAACCCCAACGCCACCTCGACCACCCCGGCCACCCGCGACCTGCTCGCGCACGCGCTGGAGAGCCGCACGGAGCTGATCGTCGCGCACACCCAACACCGCGGCCACGCGGCCGAACTGGCCCAATGGGCGTCGACCAATCAGATGGATCTGATCGTCGTGCACGGCGGCGACGGAACGGTCAACGAGACCATCAACGGCTTCGTGCCGCTGCCCGAACTCGACGACGGCCAGGTGTGGCGGCCTCGGCTCGGTGTCATTCCCGGCGGCTCGGCCAATGTGTTCGCTCGTGCGCTCGGCATCTCCCCCGACCCGGTCACGGCGACCAACCAGCTCATCGATCTGCTGACGCTCGACCGCGACCGCAGGATCGGCCTCGGCCTGGCCGACGACCGCTGGTTCACCTTCAGCGCGGGCGTCGGCCTGGACGCGGACGTGTGCGAGGCCATAGACGCCGCGCGCGCGAAAGGCCACGCCGCCACGCCGGCGCGCTATCTTCGAACGACCGTTCGACAATTCTTCCGTGCCAAGGGGCGTGAACCGCTGGCGCGGATATCCATTCCGGGTATGGAGCCGGTCGACGGGGTTCATTACGCTTTCGTGACCAACACCGATCCGTGGACTTATCTGAACTCCACCCCCGTGCGCACCAATCCGGGCACCTGCTTCGAGAAGGGCCTCGGGGTGTTCGCCATGAGATCGATGTCACTGGTGCCCACCCTGCTGGTGGCCGGGCAACTGCTGGCCCCGGAGGGAAACCCGCGCTCGCGCAAACTCTTTCGCCAGGACGACGTGCCCGCCGTCCATATCGAGTCCCCGGAGCCGATCGGCCTGCAAATCGACGGCGACTTCATCGGCAAGCGCAACTCGGTGGATTTCACCGCGGTCTCCGGGGTACTCGATGTCGTAGCGCCCCAACCGTGAGGCGGGACTCACAGCTGTGACGATCCTCCCGGTTGCGCTGCGCAAAGCCGGGGAAGCGAGTAAAAAGGAGCGGGCGGGAACCCCATGTGGGAATCCCGATCGCGTGAGCTTCCCCACGGTGACCTGGATACCTATTGACATCTACGGTGTTCGTGAAAGCATTCACAAGCAACCGTGCGGAAACCTCCAGGTCGCACACGTTAACGAACCACAAACCATCGAGGCGTCCGCCAGGGGCGCCCAGTAAAGGAGCAGAGGAATGGACTGGCGCCACAAGGCCATCTGTCGCGACGAGGACCCCGAACTGTTCTTCCCGGTGGGTAACAGTGGTCCTGCGCTCGCGCAGATTGCCGATGCCAAGCTGGTCTGCGCTCGCTGCCCTGTTACCGCTGATTGCCTGTCCTGGGCCCTGTCCTCGGGACAAGACGCCGGCGTATGGGGCGGCATGAGCGAGGACGAGCGCAGGGCGCTGAAGCGTCGCAACGCGCGCACCCGCACCCGCACCGCCGTCTAGAGCGACGCCGCACGCGAGCTATACGGGGCATTTTCGAGTACGGCCGGTTATCGCGCATCCAGCCCGGTAC
>NZ_JARWRU010001169.1 GCF_029867845.1 Nocardia farcinica
GTGCCCACCCCCGACGCGTCGCTGGCCGGCGCCGCGCTGACGCTGATCGCGCCCGAAAGTTGCACTGTGCTGACCGAGCGCGGGGTCGCGGTCCCCCTGCCCCAACTGGTGCTCTCGACGATCGGAGCGACCCCGTGAAGCTGACCCGCACGCGGCTGTGCAGCCTCGTCGCCGCGCCGCTGACGGCGCTGTTCGTGCTCACCGGCTGCGGTTTCGACCCCAGTGACCACACCATGCCCGGCGCGGGCGTGCGCGGCCCGACCTACCGGCTGAATCTGGAATTCGAGTCGCTGCTGAGCCTGCCCGCGGGAGCGGATGTGCGCAGCGGCGGCGTCACCGTCGGCGCTCTCGACTCGATCAGCCTCGAACCCGACAGCGCCGTCGCCCACATCGACGTGCGCGAGTCGGTGGTGGTGCCCGCGGGCGCCCGGGCCGAGTTGCGCCAGACCACCGTGCTCGGCGACATCTACATCGCCCTGCTGCCGCCCGCCGACGGGGGACAGCCGTTGGGCGACGGCGACACCATCCCGATCCAGCACACCGACCCCGGCCCGCAGATCGAGGAGATGCTCGAGCGCATCGCCACCTTCGTCAACGGCGGTTCCCTGGTGCGGCTGCAGGATTCGATCACCCGGCTGAACGAGATCCTGCCCGCCGACCCCGCCGAGACCAGGATGCTGGCCGCGGCCGTGGCCACCGATGTCAACCAGGCGGCGGCAGGCCTGGACCAGCTGGACCGGTTGATGGCCGCCACCGACGACCTCACCCAGCGGCTGCACGCCGCCCGCGAGGAGGTCGGCTTCCTGTTCTCCGATGTCGCGCGCCAGCGGCTGGACCGGGTGCCCTACTTCATGGACGCGGTGCTCAACACCGTCATCGACGCCAACACCATGGTCACCGGTCTGGAGTGGCTGATTCCCCGGCTGCCGCACATCAACGAGAACCTGGAGACGATCGCGCCGCTGCTGCGCGATCCCTCACCGAGCGCGCACGAACTGGCGGGCAATGCCGCCGACCTGATGGCGCTGGTCAACGACGAACTGCTGCCCTTCCTGCTCGGACCCGGCGTGGACATCCGCAGCGTCGGTATCGCCGGTGCGGGCGAGGGCGATCCGGCCAAGGACGGCCTGGTCCTGCTGCGCATGATCGGAGCACTGCCGTGACCCGCATCCCCCCCTGGCTTTCCGGCCTCGCCCTGGCCCTGGTGATGGTCCTCGGCTCCTGGTACCTGATCGTCGACGTGCTGACCATCGATCCCGCCCAGCGCCGCAACGAGGCGGTGGTGGACCTGCGCGACGCCGCGGGCCTGCGCCCCGGCTCGGAGGTCGTCTACCGGGGCGTGGACATCGGCCGGGTCGAGGAGGTGCGCAGCCACGAGGGCCTGGTCCGCATGCGCTTCAGCTACGACGCCGACTACCGGATCCCCGTCGACAGCTCCATGCGCGTGGAGAACCTCTCCGCCCTGGGCGAACCCGTCTTCGCGCTGCTCCCGCACACCACCGAGGGGCCCTACCTCCCCGACGGCGCGCACCTGGTCGAGGCCGTCGAGCTGCCGACCTCGGTGCCCGACCTGCTGGCCACCACCTCCGGCCTGCTCGATCAGATCGACCCCGAGTCGGTCCGCAAGCTCACCGACGCGCTGGCCGCCTCCGTCGAGGGCCTGGACACCACCGTGCCCGCCGCCCGCCGCGGCGCCGAACTGCTGCTGACCACGCTGTCGCGGCACGAGGGTTCGCTGGAGGTGATCCTGCGCGAGCTGGTGAAGGTGATGGGCGATGTGGAGTGGGCGCGCGCCACCCTCACCGAGGCCCCGCCCATGCTGGAACGCTTCGGCGAGACCCTGGGCGTGTCCTACGAATACCTGTTCGCGGGCTCGGAGGTGCTGCGCGGCCGCGAGGTGCTCGGCTCCTGGCGCGCCCAGCAGGACGAACTCGCCGAGTTCCTGGCGAAGATGGCCCCCGAACTCGGCGCCATCGGTGTCGCCCTGCGCCCGGCCACCCAGGCCACCGGTCCGCTGCTGGCCTCGATGGACCTGGGTACGTTGCTCGAGCAGGCGATCGCCACCCTGCCGGGCGAGAGTGTCCGCTTCACCGTGGCGGTTCCCCGATGAGAGAGACGACCACCATGACAGATGCCGCCGAGAACGACGAGAGCGTGACCAGCGAGACGTCCGGCGACAAGGCCGCGGGCGGGAGCGCGTCCGCCGCGCCCGCCGGGTCCGCCGCGTCCGCCGCGTCCGCCGGGTCGGCCGGGTCCGGGACTGCCGGGTCCGCGTCGGCCCCGGCGCCGGAGTCCGCCCGGGCCGAGGAGGCCGGTGCCGAGGCAGGTTCTGCTGAGGCCGAACCTGCTGAGGGCGAATCTGCTGAGGGCGCTGTGGCGCCGACGGGTGTGAAGGCCGATCTCTCGAAGAGCACACCGGCAGCGACTGAATCGTCTGCCGGTTCGACGGCGAGCCGGGGGCCGGACAAGGGCTTCATCGCGGTCGCGGTGATCGCCGTCCTCTCCCTGGTGGCCGCGATCGTTCTCGGCGTGCTCTGGGCGACCGACGACTCCGCCGACGAACAGGCCGCCCTCCAGACGCGCCTGGAGGTGGAGGCCGCCGCCGAGGCGGCCGCCGCCCCGTACGCCCAGCGCGTCACCCAGGT
>NZ_JARWRU010001170.1 GCF_029867845.1 Nocardia farcinica
CGCTTTCGCGTTGTCCTGGAACCGGGTCGTGGCCGCGGCGATTCGGCAGTACCCTCGCGGCATGGCGCTGCGTCGATGGCGGATCGCGGCCGGGGTGGTGAGCGCGATCCTCGCCCTCGGTGTCGCCGAACTGGTCGCGGCCCTGGTCCGGCCGGGCAGCGCGCCGCCCTATGTGCTCGGGGCGGTGGTGGTCGATCACAGCCCGCGGGCGGTCAGGGAGTGGGCGATCGAGACCTTCGGCACGGCCGACAAGACGGTGCTGTTCGCCTGCATGGGGGTGGTGGCGCTCGCGGTGGCCGGGCTCGCCGGCGCGCTGGAGCGGGTCGCCCGACCGGCCGGGACCGCGATCTTCGCCGTATTCGGCGCTGCGGCAACGATCTTCGCCGTGTCCCGGCACGGGGCGCTCGGGGCTGTCGCGACGGTGGCCGGGGTGGCGGCCGGAATCTGGGCGTTGCGCGGGTTCGCGCGCTACATCGATGCCGCCGCGCGGGTGGCGGGCACGGCCGACGGTGCGCCCGCACCCGGCGGAGACGAAGCCGCACCCGGCGGGGCGGCGCGGCGGGAGTTGCTGCGTGGCGTGGCGATCGTGGGCGGCGTCGCGGTCGCCGCCGTGGTCGCGGGCCGGTGGATCGGCGGGTGGCGGGCCGGGGTGGGGCCGGAGCGAGCAGGGACGGGTGGACGGCGGGCAGTCCACTGGCGGTGCTCACCGACGGACGCGACGCCCTGCTCGCGGTGGGGATGAACGGCGCACCGCTGCCGATCGAGCACGGGTATCCGGCGCGGCTGGTGGTGCCCGGCCTCTACGGCTATGTGTCGGCGACGAAGTGGGTGACCGAACTGGAGGTCACGCGGTTCGACCTGGCCACCGCCTATTGGACGCGGCGGGGCTGGTCGGAGCGCGGGCCGGTCAAGACCGGGATCAGGATCGACACGCCCGGCCGCCGGACGAAGTTGTCGGCCGGGACGGTGCCGGTGGCTGGGGTGGCGTGGGCGCAGCATCGCGGCATCCGCGCGGTGGAGGTGCAGGTGGACGACGGGCCGTGGCAGCGGGCGCGGCTGGCGACCGAGCAGTCGATCGACACCTGGCGGCAGTGGGTCTACGAGTGGGATGCCACCCCGGGGCAGCACATCCTGCGCGCCCGCGCCACCGACGGCGACGGGCAGACGCAGACCGGGGAGGTCGCGCCCGCGGTGCCGGACGGGGCGACCGGATACCCGAGCGTCCTGGTCCGGGTCGGCTGATCGCCGCCCGGACCGGGACCGGCGGTCAGGCCTTGACCGAATCGGCCCGCGCCGCCGCCACCTCCGCCGTGCGCGGCCCGTGCCCGACCAGGAAGAACGAGGCGACCACACCGATCAGCAGGATCGCGCCGGGCAGGATGATCGATTGGGCCAGCGCGGAGCTGAACCCGTCGAGCAGCTGCGGCGGGAGCTCGGTCTGCTGCCCCATGCCCTCGCCGACGGGACCGCCGTCGCCGAGCCCGTGGGCCGAGAGCCTGGCCGCGATGAGAGCGCTGATCGCGGCGGTGCCGAGCACCGAGCCCACCTGGCGGGTGGTGTTGTAGATGCCCGAGCCCGCGCCCGCCTGCTGCAACGGCAGGTTGTGGGTGGCGGTGGAGGCCAGCGGACCCCAGATGCAGGCGTTGGCCAGGCCTGCGATGCCCGCGGCGATCAGGAACCAGATCAGGCTCGAGTCCGGCGTCATGACCGCCGACCACCAGAAGATCATCAGCGCGAAACCGAGGAAGCCGAGGGTCGGCACGACGCGCGGCGGCAGCCGGTCGGAGAAGCGGCCGATGAACGGCGCGGTGAACCCGGTGACGATGGCCATCGGCGCCAGCACCAGCGCCGACATGGTGGGCGACATGTCGCGCACCGATTGCAGGTAGAAGTAGACCGGCACCATCACCGAGGTGACCGCGCCGCCCATGGCGGCGATGGCGACATTGCCGAGCGCGAAATTGCGGTCCTTGAACAGGGCCAGCGGCACCAGCGGTTCGCCGGTGTTGCGCGCCTGATTGACCACGAACAGCCCGAGCACGACCAGGCCGGCGCCGATGAGCAGCCAGATCCGCGGCGACCAGTCGTAGGCGCTGCCTTCTTGAATGCCGAACACCAGCAGGAACATGCCGAGACCGCTGAGCAGCACGCCGGGCAGGTCGAACTTGTGCTCGTTGGTGGGCAGCGCGGGCACCAGCCACACCGCGAGGGCGAAGGCGACGACGCCGACGGGCAGGTTGACGATGAACACCCATTCCCAGCTCAACGTGTCGACCAGGACGCCGCCGAGCAGCGGGCCGACCAGGGTGGCCAGGCCCGCCACGCCGCCCCACAGGCCCATGGCGGCGCCGCGCTTGTCCGGCGGGAAGGTGCGGGTGATCACGGCCATGGTCTGCGGCGTCATCAGCGCCGCGCCGAGGCCCTGCAGGGCGCGGGCGGCGATCAGCATCTCGACGGTGCCGGACAGGCCGCACCACAGCGAGGCGGCGGTGAAGACGGCCAAGCCGACCAGGTAGATCTTCTTGGGACCGTAGCGGTCGCCGAGGCGGCCGGTGACCAGCAGCGGCACCGCGTAGGTGAGCAGGTAGGCGCTGGTCACCCAGATGACGGCGTTGATGTCGGCGTGCAGGTCGGCCATGATCGCCGGGTTCGCGACCGCGACGATGGTCATGTCGAGCAGGATCATGAAGAAGCCGACGACCAGCGCCATCAGCGCAAGCCACGGATTACGGCTCTCGGACACGATGTTCGGGTTCCTAACTGAGCGGTTCAGGGAAACTGAGCGGTTCACGGAAAAGGACGCCCCCTCGGGGGCAGGCAGCGATCAGGCGGTCATCTCGCCCGACGACGGATCGAACTCCTCCCACTCGAGTTCGCCCGAGGCGAGTTCGTCGACCATCCGCGCCAGCCACGCGCGCTGGGCGCGCACGGTTTCGCGCTGATAGGGCAGGACCAGCCAGTAGCGCCTTGCGCTGATCCGCGTCTCGGCGACGGCGATCATCGAATCGAGTTCGGCGAGCGTGGCGTCCAGGTGGGCGATGCGCTCGCGCAGCAACTCGGCCACCTGATCGGCGGGCAGGGAGTGCGATTCGGCCAGGCCGATGAGGAATTCCGGGTACTCCGGGCACGGCGCGCGCAGGATCTCGGCGATCCGTGTCCGCAGCACCTCGCGGCCCTCGTCGGTGATCCGGTAGGTGGTGCGCTCGGGCCGGTTGCCCTCCCGGTCCACCCCGTCCGCGCGAACCAGCTTCTGGTCTGCCAGCCGCGACACCGTGTGGTACAGCGAGCCGGGCCGGACCTTGACCAGCCGATCCTCACCCCGGCTGACCAGGGTTTGGAACATCTCGTAGGGATGCATGGGGCGTTCGTCGAGCAAGCCGAGCACCGCGATCGCCAGCGTGGTCGGGGTGCCGCGTGCCGAACCCATTGTCCGAACCTCCGAATACTCCAAGTGAAATAGTCCAGATGGACTATACGCGCACAACCGGGCGCACACCAGATGCCCCCACAATTGGGGGCACAGAATCTGAAACGCACATCTTTCGCTCTTCTTAAACTGGGCAGACCCTTCCCAACGACGAAAGTTGCTGGCATGCCACGTAATTCAGCACCCCCTCGCCACCGGCCGGGGCCGCGGCGCGCCATCGGCGTCGCGGCGATCGCCTCGATCGCCGCGCTCTCCTGTTTCGGCAACGCTGCCGCGACCGCCGCCCCGCTACCGCTCGAGCCCTACACTCCCCCGGCCCAGGCCACCGGGTCGAGCGACGAGTTCACGGAAGAGCTCGATCTCTTCCTGATGCTCGGCTCGTCCGGGCTGCGCGGGAGCCTGAACGATCCGGTCGGCTCCGCGGCCGGATCGGCCGACATGGGGCTGTGCCTTCTGATCGGCTACGCCAGCGGCGAAGCCTACAAGTGCTTCGGCAGCGGGTACATGTGAGCCGATTCGACACACGCATTCTCGGCGAGCCGCGAACCCTCCACCACCAAGGCCCACCATGACCGGACATTCGACCACCCGCCGGGCGGTCGCCGCCGCAGCGATCACTCTGGCGACGCTCACCGCGAACGCGACCGCCGCCGCCGAACCGCTGCGCCTGGAACCGCTCACGGACACCGGACAGGCCGAGAGCGTCGGGCACACCGGAACACACAGCGGATCAGGCAACTCCGGCAGCATCGACACACGCGGCAGCTACGAAGGCAACGCCTTGCTCGGCTCGGCCGGACTGGCCCTGATCATCGACCATCCGGCCGAATTGGCCTCGCTCCTCGCGACGGTGGTCGTCTGCAACATCATAAGCCTCAGCGGCGACCCGTATATCTGCATGACCGGCGGTGGCGGCCCCGTCCGCTAGCAGACCCACATCGACGAACGAGAAACCGCGCATGACCAGCTCGCCGACCAGCATCAGCAGCGGCGAACTCGCCTGCCTCGGCGACGGTGGCCGCATCACCGCCGCCCCGGACCGACCGCCCACTCGCACTGCCCCACAGAGTAAATCGAACGAACAGGATCGAAACACCGTGACCGATCATCCCCGCATCCGTCGCTGGACCGCTGTCGCCGCGATCGCCTCGGCGACACTCGCCGCGAGCGCGACCGCCACCGCCGAACCGCTGCGCCTGGAACCGTTCTCGGGACCCGGTCAGGCCGAACACGTCAACCACTACGGAACGAGCGGGTCGGGCAACGGCAGCGTCGACACCACCGGCAGCTACGAGGGCGATGCCTTCCTCGGCTCGGCCGCCCTGGCCTACGCCATCGACCACCCTCTCGACCTGGGGCTGTTCCTGCTGACGTACACGCTGTGCGGCGCCCAGAGCGCAAGCGGCGACCGCGACGCCTGCCTCCGGGCGTTCCCCCCCAGCCGGCTGTGAGCGGGGCCGCGCCGACCAGCCACCGATACGACCACGCATGACCAGTCACTCCCCCCTGCGCCGCGCCACCGCGGCGGCCGCGATCACCCTGGCGACGCTCACCGCGAGCACGACCGCCACCGCCGAGCCACTCCCACTGCAACCGTTCACCGGCAACGAACAAGCCGACCAGGTCAACCACGACGGAACCACCAGCGGCTCCGGCAACGGCAGCGTGGACACCACCGGCAGCTACCGAGGCGACTCCTTCGTCGGCTCGGCCGCGCTGGCCTACGCCATCGACCACCCCATCGACTTCGTGCCGCTCGCGGTGGGAGCCGTCCTTTATGTGGTCGTCTGCATGGGAAGCGCGCTCAGCGGCGTGCCCGCTTGCAAAGACAGTGGCGGTCGACTCCCTTCCACCGACTGAACTGACCGCCGCTGCGGCGTGACTCACAGCCCGTGGGCGTCGAGCCAGCGCCGGGCCGTCTCGGCCGCGGACTCGCCCGCCTCGACGGCGCGGATCATCTCGGCCAGCTCGGCGGTGGTGAGTTCGCCCGCGACGTAGTTGAGTTTGCGCAGGCGGACTTCGTCGAGCAGGCCGGTGCGCAGCAACGGGACGATGTTCTCGGCGCGCAGGGCGTAGTCCTGGTCGGCCAGCACGCGCAGGCCGGTGGTGTCGGGCACGAGTTCGGGCGGGCCGGTGAGCAGGCCCGCCCGGGCGGCTCCCGAACGCAGCGACTCGGCGAGCGCGGCCGGATCGGGTACCGGGGTCACCGTCGCGAACGGGCAGTCGTGAACGGCGACCTCGGCGGGGGCCCGGAGCAGACCGGGGGCGCTCGCCTGAGCGGCGGTGGTCTCGGGGCAGCGCGGGAGGAGGTCCTCGACGGTGGTCAGGTTCTCCGCCTGCGCGCGCTGCTCGGTGACCAGGACCCGGGGTCGCATGTCGGCGCCGTCGGCGGGGTCGGCGAGGGTGAGGTCGGCGGGGAGGGCGCGATAGAGGGCGGTGACGACCTCGTCAGGGGTGCGGGCCTCGGCGGTGGAGTCGAGGGCGGCCAGCAGCTCGCCGGTCTGTTCACCGACCAGGTCGATCGTGCCCTCGTCGAGGGCGGCGAGATAGTCGCGGCGTGGCCCGAGGCCGGGGTGGACGCGGACCGGCTGGCCGGTGCGGGCCAGCGCGCCCGCGTAGATCTCGGCGAGTACCAGGGACTCGGTGCTGTCACCCGCGCCGACCACGAATGTGCGTTCCGGCTCGCCGCCACACGCGGCCGTGACGAGGGCGACCAGGGCGGCGAGGGCGAGCACCCCGAGCCCGCCGCGGGCTCGATGCCTGGGCGCGGACGCACACCGCGGAGACGATCCGGGACTCGGGACTGCGAGCGGTACTGGCACGGCTGAAATGTACCGTCGGCCCGACGACGGCGAGACATTCGGCCGCGCGACCGGGGAAAACGCGAGGCGCCCCGCTCGGCGATCGAGCGGGGCGCCTCGGGTGTCTCGCGGGAGCGGCTCTACGCGGCACCCTCGGCGCGCGCGGCGGCGGCGCCGGCCTCGGCGGCGGCGGGGG
>NZ_JARWRU010001171.1 GCF_029867845.1 Nocardia farcinica
CCCGATCTGCTGGCGGCGTCGCGGCTGGGACGACGACGCCCACACCCACATACCGGCCCCCCCCCCGGGCCCCCCCCGCCCGCGCCCCGCCCGTCCCGCTCCCGCCCGCGCTTGCCCGGGGGGGGGGCCGCGACATCGACACCGAAATCGGTGGCGACGATGACCTCGCTGAGCGGTACGCGGATCTCGCGGTCGGCGTGCAGGACCTCGAACATGGTGGCGTCGTCGGGCCCGACCTGGACGCCGAGGCCCTTGGTGGTGTGCGCCTGCTGGTCCATGTCGACCAGCAGGACTTTCGCGCCGAGGTCGGCCAGCTGGGCACCGAGGTTGATGGTCGAGGTGGTCTTGCCGACGCCGCCCTTCTGCAGGGCGATCGCGATGACGTGCGGGGGAGAAGTCATACCCTGCATCCTACCTGCATACATGTTGAATGCAGGTAGAACGCTTGCAGACAACATGCGTTCTACATGTGGATTACATGTATGCTGTGATCTGCGGTTATCGCCGCGATCGACCGGCCAGTCCGTCGACCGAGGGCGTTTCGGTGGGGGCAGTCCCCGGCCGACTGCATCGTGGCCGCGCTGGAGGACATGACGTTGCCGCCGCTGCTGGCCGAGGTCGCCGCGCGGATCGAGGACACCGACCGGGTGCCGGCGGAGTTCAGCGCGGGCGTGCTGTTCGCGGCCCGCCTGCTGGTCGATCCGCATTTCGACTACTGACCAACTTGCATGTAGCTCACCAGCAAACTACATGCAAGTTGAATGCATGTTCCTCTGACCTGGACCGCACCGCCTGGAGCGGGTGCGGTCCGCGTCAGAGCCACCGGTCGAGGTCGTGCTCGGTCTCAAGTTCCAGCACGATCGCGTCGGCTGTCTGGAGGTTGTTCTCCCAGTTCATCTCTCTTCCTTCTCCTTGGTTCACCGGCGTCCTGTTGGGCGTCGGCAGCTTCTGCGAGGTAGCGGTACAGCGTGGCCCGCGATACCCCGAACACTTCGGCGACCTGGCCGACGGGCTGGCCCTCCCGCAGCGCGGCCCGGGCCATGGCGAGCTGGGCGTCGCTGAGCTTGCGGGGCCGGCCGGGGTGTTTGCCCTGGGCGGAGGCGACCTCACGGGCGTGAGCGACGCGTTCGCGGCCGAAGACTCGTTCCATGTGGGCGAACAGCGCCAGCATCGCGACGCTGAGTTCGGCCATACCGGAGGTGTCGGTGGTATCGATCGGCAGCGGGTCGCGCAGGGTTTTCACCCCGATACCGCGCTCGCTCAGGTCGTGGATGACGTTGAGGCACTCGCGCAGGTTGCGGCCGAGCCGGTCCAGGTTGGTCGCCACGATCGTGTCGCCTTCGCGGGCGTATTTCAGCATCTTCTTGAACGCGGGCCGGTCGACCGTGGCGCCGGTCTTCTTGTCGGCGTAGATCCGTTCGTCCGGGATCCCGTGCTCGGCGAGCGCGACGAGTTGGCGTTCAAGGTCCTGGTGGGTGGTGGAAACTCGGGCGTAGCCCAGATCCATCATGTGCCTTTCTGTCCGGCTGGCGCCGTGGTTCCCCCGCGTGCGGAGTTCACAGTGTGTCGGGATCGGCCTCAAGGCAGTCGGGGCACAGGAATCGGGCGGGGGTGGGATTGAGGTCGATAAGCCAGTCCTCGGGGGTGTTGTCGATGGCTCGATCAGGGGTGGATTCTGGGGCGGGGATCGCAATTCCGGCATCGCCGGTGCCGTTGCCGCAGTCGTCGCATTCGATCCAGTACCCGCTGCGCATGGGCATGTCTTGCTCCTTGAGGTTGTAGCTACCGGAACTTGAATCGCGTATCTCATAATTTTACACCGTTACGGAATTTTGAGACGACAATTCGGGTCGGCTTTGTTGCGTTCGGCGACCCACAGCAGCTCCGGGAGCCCTTTGTCGTCGCGGATTCGGCCGGCGTCGAGGTCGGTGAGCACTGCCGTCAGCTGTACTCGCTCGATCGCGGTCAGTCCGTTCGGTGCGGGCGCGGTGGCGATCGCGTGCAGTTGCTCGCGCCGGGTGGCCATGCGTTCGAGGCGCTGCCCGAGTTCGTCGTCGATACCGAGTCGTTCCGGGGACTCCTCGCTGATGTCCTCTTCGGCGATGTAGTCGGCCTGGTCGCGCTGTTCCTCGACGTCCATCGCGTACAGGGTCAGTTCCTCGGCGATGTGGTCGCAGGTTTTGACCTGGGAAAATGCGCCGATCTGCGGGCGTTTCTGACCGTCGATAAGTGAACCTTATCGGCGGTCAGAGTGGCTATGACGAGGGCACCGGCACGCGCAGGAGCGAGGACACCGAGCCGATGCCGACGCCCAGCTCATCGGCGATCTGGCGGTAGGTCGCGCCCTCGGCGCGTAGCTGCTGGGCGCGGCGGCGCTTCTCGACCGCGCGGGCCTCGAACTCCGCGCGGGGTTCGGCGATCATCCGCTGGATGGTGCGAGTACTCGCACCGAACTGCTCGGCCAGTTCTCTGGCGGTCTTGGCTCGTCGAACAGGGTGCTTGGCGCCCATCGTCATCCCTCCATACCGGCAGCAATGATCGCGTCCATGTCGAACTTCGCGGCACGTCGACGGTTCGCCTCGCGCCTCACTTCTGTGATTGTCTTACCGGCCTTGCTGGCTCGCTGGCGTCGTTCTTCCTGGCTCATTCTCGCAGCGGTCGCCTTGCCGCCGTTCGTTCCGCGTCGTGCCTGCTCCTCGCTGAATGACCGTTTGATTCGGCGCCAGGTCCAGGTGGAGATCGATCGGGCGATCCCGGAGACCTCGCGAGCGTCCATCGGGCCCTTCGTGTAGGCCGGGCCGATGACGTCGATGTTCCGGTCCCAGGCGTGATCGTCTACGAGCTGGCGCCAGGTGGCCCAGTCGTCGTAGTCGCCACGGCGGCGGTACGACCAGGACCGTACGAGGTCGAACAGGTCGACGTTCCGGCCTGTCCCGCTGCTCGCCAGCGCCTTGCGGCGCTCTTTGGTGGTCGAGTACTTCGGCAGGGCGCCGAGGGCCTCGATCGGCTGCCACAGGTCGCGCAGGTCGTAGACGGCGTGTTCGGGCCCCCAGAGGGTCATGTGCTCGGTGTGGGTGGGGTTCTTGGTGGTCCGGTGCGCGTAGGCGACATCGCCGGCGAGGACGTTGTTCAGGCCGGCCTCTACGCGGGCGAGCAGGTGTACCGGGCCGCGGCGTGCGGGATCAGTCAGGATCACCGGCGTTTTCAGGGCGTAGGCGATGTGGCCGTCGCGGGTGAACGGATTCAGAGCGATCCAGCTGGGCACTGGCAGCCCGCACAGTGCCGCGATCTCGTCGGCCCGGCCGCCGTCATGGTCGGTGATGACCAGAGAGGTCAGAGCCAGTGGATTGCTCTCCACGTAGGGCATCGTGAGGGCGCGTTCCCGTGAAGTGCGGTAGTAGCCGCCGGTCTTCCGCTGGGCCGCCAGCGGACGACGGGGGCGCCAGTGCTGTTCGAACTCGAACGGCAGCGTCCAGAGGTCGCCCTCAAGATCCCAGTCCGCTTCGGCCGTCATGGCCACGAAGTCTGCCCCATCCCCGAGCAGTGATGAAGTACGACACGCCGACTTAGCCTAATCAGGTAGTTATAGGTTTTTAGGGGGCCCAGGTACCCCTATTCCCTGCCATCACGAACTATCTTTCCTCCAGGCTGAATAATGCGTATATATGCATATTAGAACCTGTACATACTCTTTCTAGTGTGCCCGAGGAAGGTGCCCCGACACACTCAGCCGACGACCTGATCGAGTAACCACCGTCGTTTGGCCTCCCGGAGCGGCAGGCGGTCGAGGTCGGCTTGCACAGCGTCGACGGCGGGCTGGACCAGCGCGAGGCTGCGGGGCGGCAGATCGCCCAGCAGCGCGGTGAGCGGCGTGGCCACGACGCCGGCGGCGCCAGCGGCGATCGATTCTCGGATGTGTCGGGATGATCCGTCCCAGACCGCGAAGTCCGGCGCAGCACTGTGGATAGCGCGGATCTCGGACGGCTGGATCTTCGCGAGCTTGCCGCCGGCGGGCAGGTGGCCGGTCGTGCGCGCCCAGGTCGCCAGCTCGGCGGTGAACGGCCAGCCGAGCAGTGCCGGGTGGCTGTAGATGGTGCTACCGGCAGGCAGAGATTCGAGGATCTGCTGGGCGCTGGCGCGGTCGGGTGCGGTGAGTGCGGCCATCGGCGTGATACGTCGGTCACGGGCGATGCGAAGGTCATCGGCCGACCACGTGCAGGCGAGCAGCCGAGTCGGGCCGTCAGCGTCCAGCCACACGTCGAGCACGGCCGCACGCTCGTCGGGGGTGAGGAGGTCACCGCGCGAGGTCGAGCCGTTGAGAAGGAAGAAGTCGACCCAGCCGCGGCTGGCTGCTTCGGCATATCGCCGGGTGGCGGCTATGTCGAGCGCGCCGGTCTCGTCGGTCAGGTGCAGCGTGGGTACCACAATGGTGCAGCTGGCGGCCTGCACCGCTGCGAGGATCTGCTGCGCCGCCGCGGCCGGCGAAGTCGCCGCGGTGTCGATCCGAAGATCTGCCGTCGTCAGCCGGGGTGTGGCATCCCAGGCCGCGAGCCGGTCGGTGGTGTCGCCGGTTTGGCGCGCCACGATCCGCGTTTCGGCGACCTCGCGCGGACACCACAGTTCGACCACGACCCATCGGGTCGCGGGCATTGCTCCGAGTACCGCGTCGATCGCTTCCGGCTGCCCGACGTGGATTACGGGGATCTCGCCGGCGGCGAGGATGCGGCCGACCTCGGGGCGGTCGATGACGTAGGTGGAGCCGTAGCGGCGGTTGGCGTAAATGACGCCTCCGGCAGTGGCCAGCTGCTCCAGCTCGTCCGCGCTGGCCATCCGGTACCCGGTGGTGCGGCCGGCGCCGATCTTCATGCGCTGGAAGTGACGGACCCGCCGGTCCAGCTCGGCCAGTGCAGCGGTCACTGTGTCCTTGCCGGCCGCGGGCGGCCCGTAGATCACGATCGCGGTGTCCATGCTCAATCCACCAAGGCTTTGATCAGCGCCTCGGCCTGCTCGCGCAGCGGCGGCGACTCCGGATCATTCGTGATGATGGTGTGCTGCCACGGCGGCTCGAAGGAGATGTCGATCCCGCTCACGTACTCGTCCCAGTGCGCCAGCTTCCAGGAGTCGCGGGCAGCGCCACGCCGGGTGATGTAGGAATGCATCGAATCCGGCTGGCACCGAATCCATACGACCTCCATGTCGGCCCCGAGGGTGTCTAGTTCGACAGACGTGCGCCGGAACCAGGCCTCGGCGGCGAACTCCTTGATGTACGGCGCGGTGGCGATGACTGACACCCCGCACCCCACGTTCTCCCGCACTGCCGCCGCGAGGCATTCGTATTCAGCCGGCCGCACGAGATCCAGGTAGATCGGAGACTCACGGTCGGAGACCGTGCTGCCCAGCTGGGTCAGAGCGGTATCGACCACCGACCTGGTGATGGTGTCCTTGTCGAGCATCGCCCAGCCCGTCATCCGCGCCAGCACCCGCCCGAACTCGGTCTTTCCACTGCCGGCGTAGCCGCCGACGTAGATCACCTGCGGCCGGCCGCGCCGAGGCCGAGGCGCGCCAGGCGTGGCGGTCTCACTGACCATCCGCCCCGACCGAGGGCGGCTGACGACCAACCCTTCCTGCTCAAGAAGGGCCATCGCGTCGTTGACCGGCGCGACGCTCACCCCGAACTGCTGTGCAAGTGCCCGCGTGCTGGGCAGCTTCTGCCCTGGCCGGAGCCGCCCGGCCTCGATCTCGTTGCGCAGCTCCCGAGCAATCTGCCGATGCCGCGCCTCCCCAACGCCCTCCATGCGAGTCGCCTCCTTTACCCCTGCCTGTCATCTGAACCTATCAGTTGACACCCACATCAACTGGCGTAGAGGGCAGTCCTCTCCCTGGTCGGCGAATTTGTGGCGAAAAACATGCGAAAAACTGGACATCAGAAGGCATCAGTTCTACCGTAGAGGGCATCAGAATCTCTATCTGATGCCTATCTGGGAGAAGGTGATGTCATGAGATCGACCGTGGTGGTCGTAGCCGTCTTGGCGGCGCTGTTCGCTCTCATTACCGCCCCCACCCTCGTGCTCGGGAATCTCTTTCTGGCCGCGTTCGTGTGGGTGGGCTGGCGGATGCTGACGGGCCCGGCGGGCCCGCTGCGTCGGCGCGGGGTGCGGCGATGATCGGGCCGGTCATGAAGACCGACGCGGCGGTCATGTCGGCCGGGTCGAAGGCGTTCACCGCGCTGCCGCCGCAGGTGCGGCTCGCGCTGGTGGCGGTTGCGTTGCTGGTCGGGATGGCTGGGTGCAGCGCGGCGTGGATCGACCACCAGGACTACCGGCCGGTGCCGAACGTGTGCCGCCCGGATCAGGAGGCGTACGCGGCGCAGGCGCGGTGTGTGCCGGCCGCGCAGCTGGAAGCGCCGGCGGGGTGGCAGCGGTGACCGCCGAGCAGCAGGGCGGCGGGTTGCCGGTCTACGACTGGCGGTGCGCGCCGTCGAATCTGCGGACCCGCCGCCAGTTGGCCGCGCAGGGTCTGCGCCCGGCCGGGCAGGACATCGCCGGGAAGGTGCAGCGCCCGCGCCGTGGTGGGCGTGAGCCGTTGACGGCCTACCTCTACGACATCGAGCAGGCGGCGCCGAAGCGGGAAGCGACCCCGGCGCAGCGGGCGGCGTTGGAGAAGGCCACGCGCGAGCGGCAGCTGCGCGCTGCGGAAAGGCGCGGCCTGGCCCGCGCGGAGTTCGAGCAGATCACCGATCCGGGCCCCGGGTGGGCCGATCCGGCACCGCAGCGGGAGCCGGTCCGTGGCCACGCGTTCGCGGGCCTGATCAATCGTGACCGAGAAGGGATGCAGCGATGACGAGCAGGAGGAGTAGGAGCCCTCGGCAGCTCACCCCGCGTGACATGCGGGTGTTGACGATCCTGGCCGAGATGTATGGTGCCCCGCTGGATCGGGTGGCCGGCATGCTCGGCGTCCAGATGTCCAGCGCCTACCGGACGGTGGCGAAATGGCGTGAGGCGCACATGGTTTCGGGCCTGAATATCAGGCCGGTGCCGGGCCGGACGTGGGTCTTTCCTTCCCGTGCCGCGGTGGAGGCGCTTCTGCCGTACACCGCCCGGTTCTGGACGCCGACGCCGAAGATGGCCGCGCACGTGTCCACGGTGCTGGATCTGCGCCTGGCACTGGTCGGTCAGGATCTGGACCGGTGGGTGCCCGAGCGGCAGCTGCGCGCCGAGCTGGGCATGCCCAAGCCGGGACAGCCGCGCGGCCATGTCCACGACGGCCGCTTCTACAAGTCCACCGGTGAGCTGGTGGCGGTCGAGGTCGAGCTGACCGCGAAGGACATCACCGCGGCGCGTGCGGCGGTGGCGGGTGCGATCGCAGCGGCCCGCAAGGCCGAGTGCGCCGAGGTCCGCTACTACGTCAAGACGGTATGGACCGACCGTGACGGTCGGGTGATGCGCCGCAGTGACGAGATCCGCAACGTCATTGTGGCCGCGGTGAAGTCGATCCCGCGGGGCGCCGATGATCCAGCGGTGCGGGTGGCCGCGCTCGAAGACGCGCTGCCGGTTGAGGCCGACAAGCCCGCCGAGTCGTCGCAGCCCGGTCTGAGGGTGATCGAGGGCGGAGCCTCTGATCACGGCGACCAGGCCGCTTTCGCCGAGGCGGTGTCGCGATGAGCTGCCAGTCCATCATCACCCCCGACGACTGCAAGACCTTCCCGTCGCAGATCACCGCCGCACCTGAGCCCGCCCCGGCCCCGGCCGCCCCGGCCGCGCCGGGTGAGGTGCTGCCGGGTATCGACCCGGCCCGGCCGTTCGGCGACGGCCCGGATGACGCGTTTTTCGGTGGGGCGCTGCCGCTTCCGGAGGATCTGACCTGGACCCAGGTGGGGGATTTCCTGATCGGCTCCGGCGTCGGTCTGGCGTTCACGCTGATCCTGACCGCGCTGCTGCTGGTGCCGTCGACGCTGCTGGCCTGGACGCCGGCGCGGATGCGGAACTGGACGATCGCCGCCGTGGTCGCGTTGCCGGGTTCAGCGATGCTGGCCAGCGCTGACGCGGCGGCCCCGTTCGATGACTTCCGCGAAGGCATGGACCTTATCGCCGCGGGCGACTACGTGCCGGGCGTGGCGGAGATGTCGCTGGTGCTGATCCCGGTCGCGTGGCTGCTGGCGATGATCGCCCACACCAACCGGCGAGTGAAGCTGTTGACCAACGGTTTCCAGTCTCCCGCGCGTACGGAGCGGGCGTTGTGGGCGCAGTCGCAGCGTGAGCAGCGCGCCGCCGCGCGGTTGTCGCGCCGCCGTCTGCCGTTCACGTCGGGGTACTGGAACCCGCAGCTGGTGATCGGACGTCTGGCGGCCGAGCACGACCAGGCGCCCACGCGGTCGATGCTGCGCCAGCTGACCAAGCGGGCAGAGACCCGCCTGCTTCTGCCGTGGATCAACGTCGCCGAGCACATGACCACAGTCGCCTCCAGCGGCTCGGGCAAGACGACGTTGATGCTGCGCGTGCTCGTGTCCTGGTTCGTGACCACGTGGACGCGGCATCGCCAGTGGTGGCGCCACGACCGGCCCGGCCGGCCGCTGGCGATCATCGTCGACTGCAACGGCGGCCCCGAGTCCCGAAAGGTGGCCCGCCGCATGCGGACCTGGTTCGAGGCATTGGGTGTGGCTCCAGAGCGGATCGGGATTTTCCCCGACACCGTGTCGCTGGCGATGTGGCCGCGCCCGGACTTCGCCAGCCAGCCGGTCGAGGTGCAGAAGACGATCGTGGACGATCTGCGCTCGATCCTCTCTGCGATGGTTTCAGGCGGCTCGGCGCCCACGACGGAGACCGAAAAGTACTTCTACGAGCTGCGCACGACGCTGATCCATCTGATCGTGGACGCGCCCGCACGGATCGAGCTGGTCGATGGGATGGCGACCCCGGTCGGCCACAACCCGCCCGCAAATTGGTTGGACTTCCTGTCGCGGTTCGACCCGACCGTGATCGCCAAGCTGTGGGGCGGCGTGTTCGATGACCAGGTGCCGTGGGCGGGCGTGCCGGGCATCGACCGGGAGCTGGCGGCCACGATGGCAGGCAAGACGCCGGCCATGGACTCCACGCTCGCCGAATTCGCCAACTTGTACCGCTCGTTGGGCGAGGCGTTCGACGGTGATCGGCAGCTGACCGATTTCGACGTGCTTTACATCGTCCTGGAGGGCGTGAAGACCCCCGATCGCGCGAGGGCGCAGTTCGGGGCGCTGGGCACGATGTTCGAGCAGCTGGCGGACAAGGAGCACGGCCGCACCAGCTTGATGGTGGTGGACGAGTTCTCGGCGGTCTCGGATGGCAAGACCCGCGCGGTGAAGTGGGTCGAGCGGCTGCGGAAGGCCGGTATCGGGTCGTGGTGGATCGCGCAGTCCTGGCAGGGCTTGGGCCATGACGACGATAACCGGGCCGCGTTGGTCGCGGCGGCTTCCGGTGGCAGCCTGATCGGCCGCTCCACCGACCCGGAGACGATCTCGAAGATCTACGGCACGAGGCACAAGTTCGAGCTGAGCCGCAAGCTGATCAGCGGCAGCCGTGACGGCGACGAGGGCAACGTCCAGACCAGCGACCAGTACCTGCTGCCCCCGAACAGGCTGCGCGCCATGCAGAAGGGCGACGTGGTGCAGGTCTCGGGCGGGCGTGCCCGCTGGGGCCGGGTGTCCCCGCTCGATGACGCGGAGCTGAAGCGTCTGCGTCCGCTACCCGGCCTGACGACCAGCCTGCGCGCGATCGAGCCCGCCCCCGAGGCGCTGGCCCCGGTGATCGACCTGACCAAGAAGCGCCGCCCGGCGTAACCCACACCCTGCAAGGAGATTCCGTCATGTCCATGCCCCGACCGGTCGATCCGGACGACCACGGCGAGGAAATCGTCGGCCTATCCGACGAGCAGCGCCAGGCCGAGCTCGACGCACTCAGCGGCCTTGCCGATGACCTCAAAGGCTCCAGTGTCGAGCGGCTGGCCGCTCATTTCGAGCCCATCCTGCCCGATGGCGGTGTGCTCGGCCGCACCGTCGCCCCGCACGTCGACCGCGCCAGCAAGGCCCGCGACTGGGCGCGGATCTGGGGTCCGGCGATCGCGACCACCGCCGCGGCCGGCGCCGCGGTGGCGGTGCTGCCGCTGCCGGGCCCGCTGGCCCTCTACGTGCTCGCCCTGGGCGCTTTCGCGTGGTGGCACTGCGCCGGACGGCCCGGCGCGGTCGAGACCGTGCAGATGTGCTGGTACGCCGCCGCCGACACCGGGTCCTGGATCCGCCGTCACGTCGAGCACCTGGCCGCCCGGCGGGCCCGCTACGAGACCCGCCGCACCACCACCGAGACCCACTGACTCCCATCACACCGAGAAGAAGGAGAAACACCATGTCCGATCGCAGTGTCGAAGACGAGATTGTGTCCGAGATCAGCCGATTCAGTGTGGCGATGCGTGCCGCGATCTCGCGGCACGCACAGGCCGCCTCGTGGCTGGAGCGGCGCCGGGCCCGCAAGGAGATCTCGCGGCTGGTGCGCACCGAGCGGCGCGAAGCCGACCAGGCCCGCACCCACCACAAGACCTGGACGGCCCAGGCCGTGGAGCGCTACCGCGTGCACGCCCAGGCCGTCGCCCAGCGCGCCAGCGACCCGACCGTCGACCACACCCGCCGGGCCCGTGACGCCTGGTCGCTGGCCGAGCACCGCGCCGACCTGGCGCGCATGTTCGTCACCAACGGCCACCTGACCCGCACCGAGCAGGGTATCGCCCTGGACGGTCTGGACGCGGCTACCGCCTTCCCCGAGCACAAGGACAAGATCGCGACCCTGTTCGCCAAGGCCCACAAGGTCAAGGGCATCGAGGCGCTGCGCTACCGCGCCCAGGTCGCCCGCGCCCAGCAGCAGCTCGGCATCGACCGGAACGCGGTCGTTCACCGCGGCGCCGGCCACGTCGCGGCTCAGCGGGCGCAGAGGCAGGCCGTCGAGCAGCAGTACCTTGCCGGGAGCGCGGGCCGCCTCAACGGTGAACACCAGGCGGATCGGTTCCGCGCCGTCGTGGGGTGGACCGACCGCAATGGGGTGACTACAAGCCGGTCGAAGTCGTTCGACAGCGAGCAGGCCGCGACGGCGTGGATGCGCAGCAACCCGGATCGGATGCTGACCTTCGGCACGGCCGTGCACGTCCAGACGTGGGACTCCCGTGACGATCGGGCACCGATCTTCTCCTCCAGTGGCGGACATCAGGCGGTGATGGCTTCGCTGGCCGAACGTGAGCAGGCATTGGTCCAGCGCGACGAGCAGCTGCGCGAGCCGGAGCGGTTGACGCGCGACCAGGAGGACGCGATCCAGGGTCTGCACCAGGCGCAGCGGGAGTGGGAGCTGAGGCCGGCCGACGCGGACCCGCGCCAGACCGAGGCATTGACCGCGCAGTGGCGTGAGGCCGGCCGGGCCGCCGACCGGGCCGGGTTGTCCCCGGAGCGGATCGACCGCGAGCTGGCCGTCGCGCAGCTGGCGGTCGAGCGGGACCGGCTGCGCGATGAGCTGGAGTCGATGCGGCAGCGCCACCACCTGTCGATCGAGCACTCCGGCGAACTGTCCGACCGCAACGCGGCCCTGACCCGGCAGTTGACCGCGGCGCTGGCCGAGCGGGACCAGCTCGCCGCCGCCCGCGACCAGGCCGTGGCCGAGCGGGATCGGCTGCGGGGTGAGCGGGACGAGGCGGTGCACAAGCTGGTCGAGCGCACCCCGGCCGCGCAGCGGTACGGCAGCCCGGAGCGGCAGGCCGAGCAGGCCAAGCGGCCGTCGATGGCGGAGGCGGTGCGGCACAAGGCCGCCGCGCGCGAGGAAGTGCTGAGCCGGGCCGCGCAGTTCGAGGCCGCCGACGAGCTGGAGCGCGAGGACGAGCGTTTCGCCGATCCGAACTGGAGCACCGATCACGAGGACCGGCGGGACGCGGAGATCCAGCGCCAGGCCGAGCAGGCACGCCAGCAGCGGGAGCCGATCCGTGGCCACGCCTTCGCGGGCCTGGTCAACGGCCGCGACCGGGACCGGGAAGGGATGGAGCGGTGAGCGCTGACGACGCCCGCGAGCTGACCGGACACGGCCGCTGGACCACCGAGCTTGTCCGCGAGAGCGCGGACAGGGACATGCCGGGCGAGGCCACGCCCGGCATGTCGAACCGATCCGACACCACCACTGCATATGAGGGAGCCGAACCGATGACCGACACTACCCCCACCCACACCGCCGGCCTCGAGGCCGAGTCGCCGACCGAGATCCGGATGCGTGCGGACTTCGTGTACGCGCAGTCGCTGGTGACCCGCGATCCGGACGACTACGACCCGGCCGATGCGGTCGAGCGCGCCGAGATCGTGGGTCCGTGGCTGGAGCGCGAGGACGAGTGGTGCGACCACTGGACCTACTTGCAGCAGGCCGCCGACCGGTGGCAGCGCGATCCGCAGGCCGCGGCGAAGCTGGCCGAGCTGACCGAGACCTCGGGGTACGCCTCGCAGATCGAGCTGCGCAGCGAGGCCCAGGCCCGTCACCTGGCCGAGCACGGGATCGAGCGCGACGCGACCGGGCTGATCACCTCGCCCTACGTCACCCGCTACCGCGAGCAGCGCGACACCGAGCAGCAGACCGCCGCTGTCGCGCCGATCCGTGGCCACGCCTTCGCCGGCCTGGTCGATCGTGACCGAGAGGGGATGGAGCGGTGAGCAGCACCGACACTCCCACCCAGGAGCAGCGGGCCGCGGGCGGCGGATTCGAGCCGCTGCGCCCGTACGGGCCGGCCGCGCCCGGTGAGTCCTATCCGGAGTTGCAGTTGCGGCTCATCGCCGCCAACGAGCGTGCGGCCGTGCTGGAGGAGCAGCTGGCCGAGGCTCGCGCCCAGCGCGACGCCGCCGAGCACCGCGCCGCCGAGCTGGAAGCCCGTAACCAGGAGCTTGCTCGCGATCTGGACGACGCGCTGGATCTGGCGTCGGAGAACGCGTTGCACGCCGAGCGTGAGCGCCTGGTGCCCCAGCCCCGCTACGGTCACGCCTTCGCCGGCCTGGTCCGTACACCCGATCGGGAAGGAGTCGAGCGATGACCTCGACAGCCACTGTCCACCCTGTCGACCCGCCGTCGAGCACCGTCAACCCGGTGTCTAGCGGCCGGTTCGACCTCGCGGAGCTGACCGCGCTGGCGATGACGATCGTGATCGGCGCCGGCGCGTTCGCGTGGAGCTTCGCGGCGTTGACCGATCTGGCGGTCATGGCCGGGATTACGCCCCGTCTAGCGTGGGCGGGCCCGATCTTCGTCGACGGCGCGATCGTGCAGTCCGCCGTCGCGCTGGTCTCGCTCCAGCGCCGCGCCCGCCAGGGCGTGGTGATCCCCCTCGCGACGAAGGCGTTCTTCTGGGGTGAGCTGTTCGCCGCCGAGGCCATTTCCGTAGTCGGAAACGGCCTGCACGCTGCGGAATCCGGACAGCGGTTGCTCCCGGCGATGATCGCGGCGGCCGTGGCCGGCGCCGCGCCGCTGTTCGGTCTGGCCGCCACCCACGGGCTGACGGCCCTGATCGAGGTCCCTCGCGCCCCCAAGCCGGCCGAGGCACCCGAGCCGCCGCTGGTAGACGACGACCCGCGTCCGGTGTACGCGGACTCCACACGGCTGGACAGCGACTCGACAGGACTGGACAGCGGGTTGACGGCGCTGGACAGCGCGCCCGCGTCGGCCACCGAGACGGTTGACGGGGTGGACAGCGACCCGCTCGCTGCCCGTGACGCCGAGATCCGCCGCCGCTACGCCGCCGGCGAATCGACCCGCAAGCTCGGCGCCGCGTTCGGGCTCTCGCACTCGCGTGTGGCCCAGATCGTCAAGACCGACGACGGCGCCGACGACGAGGAAGCGGAGGTGCTAGCCCTGGTTCGCTGACCGGTTGCCATTCACTAGCGCAAAGCCCCTGCCGAGAGGAATTCGGCAGGGGCTTTGTCGTGTCCGGCCTCCCCCCGAGAGGCGGTTCGGCGAGGCCGGAGAAGGCTGCCAGCTTAACCACCTCCGGTGTTCCCCCTGCTCCAAAAGCGGCAGGGGGCGCTACCGCAGCATCCGGCCGGTCTTTGCCCCGGAGCGGGGGCGCGTGCGCCTCCGCCGGGCAGGCCCCCTGGCCTGCCCGTTAACGCCTGCTTTTCGCGCGCAGAGGCTCACGGGTCAAGGGTGGCCGCAGGCCATCGCGCAGCGACGCGAAGCGCCCTTGAGGCGTGAGGGGCGCGCGAACACAATGCAGGCGTCCCCGCTCCGGGGCACGCGGCCGGAGGCCGCGCACGGCGCGCCAGCGCCGCCACCACGCCGGTAGCCGCACAGTCGCTACCGACGTTCCTCGTGTCCGTGCCGCCCGACCGGATGGGCTCTCGGCAGCCCGGTCGCGGCACCCCGAGCACGCCGCGCGGGGCGCGGCCGGCGGGATGCCTATTCGCAGCATCCGAGTTGCTGGAAGGCGGCTGGTCGGCGTGCGAAAACCCGGCGAAAACTCAGGTCGAAACCGGTGACGGCAGGTCGCAGGTTTTCGCAGGTGCACCCAACCCCCACCCACCTCCCCTGACCTGCGTGGACGTCGCTTCGCGCCGTCGAATCCCTCCACCCCTCCAGACCCCCATCTCATACCCACTTCGTGCGCATGAGATGGGGGTCTGGAGGGGTGGAGGGATTCAAGATCATTTCTGGTTAGGTCAGGGGAGTGGGTGGGGGTTGGGTGAAAAGACAAAAGACATTGGTTGCGTTGGGTGCGTATCGGTGCGTTTGCGACGTGGTTGCGTTGGCATACGTGCTCGCCGCCTTCGGCGTCGCTTCCAGTGGTGGCGTCGTGTGCGTTGGCTGCGGTCTACAGATGCGCCTGGTTCGGGTTGCTCGGTTGGTTGGTGGGCGCGGCTGGCGGTTGGTGGGTGGTGCGACGGCGTGGCCGCCGTCGTGCGCGAGCTGCTGCTCGCGCCTGCGTTGCGCCGGGTGTGGTGTGCGGGCGTCTCTCCGGTCGGCCTGATCTGGGGCTATCACACGACCACCAGGCATCCAGGGCGCTTCGCGTCGCTGCGCGATGGCCTGCGGCCACCCTGGACACCTGGCGCTCGTGTGATCGGAGACGCCCCAGGCCGACCGGAGAGACACCCACCCACCACGCACTACTCCCGTGGCTCCACTCCGGAAGGGGCTGAGCAGCCTGCGGCTGCTACTGGGGCTCTGCCCCAGGCCCCGCTGCTCGCCGCAGGGGCAGGCGCTCCCAGAGAGGGGGCCCCAGGGCAGGCGGCGGTCTGCTGGTCTCCCGCGGCCCGGCGCGAGGTCGTGCCCGTTCGGGCAGGTGACCGGGCGCGGTTCGGCCCAGCCGTCGCGCACGCGGTAGAGCTGGCCGGGTGCGGCCGGCCGGTTCCCGGCCCGATACACCGGCTCCCAGGAATCGCACATAGGTTCGATTATGGTGCGGGGTGTGATCGGAGTGAACGACCTGGTGCGGATTCGGCCCGGCGGGGTGTCGGTGTTCCGTGTGCTCGAACTCGACAGCGACGGCGAGCACGCGGTCATCGAGGCCGCGGACGAGAGCGTGCCCGGCCGGTACCCGTTCCCGATGCGGCTGGCCGACCTCATCCCGGCCGAGCAGGACGACCCGGGCCTGGAGTGAGCTAGGTCGGGTCGGGCATCGAGCCGTCCGGGCCGGGCCGGGGGACGCCGGCCGCGTCGAGGTAGGCAGTGATCGCAGCGTCCACGGTGTCGGTGAGCACGGCGCCCTGTTTGATCAGCCAGTCCAGTCGTGCGGAGGTCTCGGCGCTGATCTGGGTGGAGAACGGGCGCTTGTTCTTCTTCCGCTTGAGCGGGATCGACACCGCCGGCGCGGCGGCGGGCGTCGTGGCCGGCGCGGGTTCGGGCTGTGCCGCCGCCGGCGTGGTGTCGGTGGTTGTGGAGGGCCGGACGCGTGCGGCGGCTTCGCGGAGGTCGCCGCGGTGCTGGGGTCGGCTGCTGCTGGGTAGGTTCAGGCCGGTAGCGCGGGCGGCGTTCATGCGGTGATCCTCTCGTGTAGGCGGCGGGCGGCGTCTTTGTAGGCGACGGCGGCGCTGCTGGTGGGGGCGTGGACGTGGATCGGCACTTGGCGGCCCTTGGCTTCCACCACGCGGATGGTGCGCGGGATCTCGCCGAGGTAGGCCCCGCCGGTGTTCCAGTCGCCCCAGTCGCGGATGAGAAGGTCGCGCATGTTGCGGCTGGCCACGGGCTGGCTGTCGAAGTTCGTCAGCAGCAGGTACCGGATGTCCACGCCGGGGTTGAGCGTTTCGGCGATGTCGAGCACGGTTTTGCCCAGCTCGATCAGGCCGTCGATTTCGTCGCTGCCGACCTGGACGACGGCGAGCACGTCGTCGGCGGCGGTGAGCGCGGCGGCGGTCAGCTCCCCGAGTGCCGGCGGGCAGTCGATCAGGACGTAGTCGTAGCCGGCGGCGTGTTCCTCGAGCTGGCGCGCCAGCCGCGCCTCCCCGGGCCCCGCCCCCGCCCGGAGGAGGCCAGACGGGCCAGGGCGGGTGGGGGGGGGGTGATGGGGTCCGGCCGGATTTGGGGTTTCCCTTTTGGGGGGTGTCAGGGGTTGGGGGGTACTCGGTTGCGGCGCAGGGGAAGCGG
>NZ_JARWRU010001172.1 GCF_029867845.1 Nocardia farcinica
CCCTCTGGCGGGGGCGGTCGGGGCGGGCGCGGGCGGGGGGGGGGGGGTTTTCCTCGCCCCCGGGTGGGGGGCGCCCCGCCCCCCCCCCGCCCCCGGGGGGGGGGGGGGGCCCCGCGCCACGCCCCGCACGGCGGCTGTCGGTGCGGCTCAATACACTCTGTCGGGTGACTCCAGCGACCAGCTCTCAGCGTCCGGGTTCCACCTCAGCCCCCGCCGGGGGTGACCGGCCCACCCTGTTGCTGCTGGACGGGCATTCCCTCGCCTATCGTGCCTTCTTCGCGCTACCGGCGGAGAACTTCAAGACGGTCACCGGCCAGACCACCAACGCGGTCTACGGCTTCACCGCCATGCTCATCAACCTGCTGCGCGACGAGAAGCCAACGCACATCGCGGCGGCGTTCGACGTCTCCCGCAAGACCTTCCGCACCGAGGCCTACCCGGAATACAAGGCCAACCGCAGCCAGACGCCCGACGAGTTCCGCGGCCAGGTGGAACTGACCAAGGACGTGCTCGGCGCGCTCGGCATCCCGGTCATGGCGATCGAGGGCTACGAGGCCGACGACCTGATCGCCACCATCACCACCCAGGCGCGGGCGCAGGGCTTCCGCATCCTCATCGTCACCGGCGATCGCGATTCGCTGCAACTGGTCGACGAGGACGTGACGGTGCTCTACCCGCGCAAGGGCGTCTCCGACCTCACCCGCTTCACCCCGGAGGCGGTGCAGGAGAAGTACGGTCTGTCGCCCGCCCAGTACCCGGACTACGCGGCGCTGCGCGGTGACCCGAGCGACAACCTGCCCGGCATCCCGGGCGTAGGGGAGAAGACCGCCGCCAAGTGGATCCGCGAGTACGGCGATCTGGCCACCCTGGTGGAGAAGGTCGACACGGTCAAGGGCAAGGTCGGTGACGCGCTGCGCGCCAACCTGAGCAGTGTGGTGCTCAACCGCCAGCTCACCGAGATGGTCAAGGACGTGCCGTTGCCCTACACCCCCGACCAGCTGGCGCAGGGGCCGTGGGACCGGGAGAAGATCCACCGGCTGTTCGACGATCTCGAGTTCCGCGTGCTGCGCGACCGGTTGTTCGAGACGTTGTCGCCGCCGCAGCCGGAGGCCGAGTCCGGCTTCGAGATCAGCGGCGCCGCGCTCACCGCCGGCGCGATCGCAGACTGGCTGGCCGAGCACGCGAAAGCCGGTGTGCGCCACGGGGTCTCGGTGGTCGGGCGGGGCATCCCCGGCAACGGTGACGTGACCGCGCTGGCCATCGCGGCCGGCGACGGCGAGAGCGGTTACCTCGACGTCGCGATCCTCACCCCGGAGGACGAGGCGGCGCTTGGCGCCTGGCTCTCCGACCCACGGGTGCCCAAGGCGTTGCACGAGGCCAAGTCGGCCATGCACGCGCTGCGCGGACGCGGCTGGCGCCTCGCCGGACTCACCAGCGACACCGCGCTGGCCGCCTACCTGGTGCGGCCGGGGCAGCGCAGCTTCAACCTCGACGACCTCTCACTGCGTTACCTGCACCGCGAGCTGCGCGCCGAGACCGACGACAACGCCCAGCTGTCGCTGCTCGACGACGAGGACAGCCTGGAGGCCGAGACCGCGCGCACCCAGATGCTGCGCGCCCGCGCGGTGCTCGACCTGGCCGAGGCGCTGGACGCCGAGCTGGAGAAGATCGAGTCCACCGCGTTGCTCACCGACATGGAGCTGCCGCTGCTGTCGGTGCTGGCCGAGCTCGAGCACGCGGGCATCGCCGTCGACTGCGACCAGTTGCAGGCCTTGCAGCGGCAGTTCGCCGACAAGGTGGCCCAGGCCGCCGAGGCCGCCTACGGGGTGATCGGCAAGCAGATCAACCTCGGCTCGCCCAAGCAGTTGCAGGTGGTGCTGTTCGACGAGCTGGACATGCCCAAGACCAAGCGCACCAAGACCGGCTACACCACCGACGCCGACGCGCTGGAGTCGCTGTACGAGAAGACCGAGCACCCGTTCCTGGCCCACCTGCTCGAGCACCGCGACGCCACCCGGCTGAAGGTGACCGTGGACGGGCTGCTGAAATCGGTCGCCGACGACGGCCGCATCCACACCACCTTCAACCAGACCATCGCCGCCACCGGCCGGTTGTCCTCCACCGACCCGAACCTGCAGAACATCCCGATCCGCACCGACACCGGACGGATGATCCGCGACACCTTCGTGGTCGGCCCCGGCTACCACGAGCTGATGACCGCCGACTACAGCCAGATCGAGATGCGCATCATGGCGCACCTGTCCGGCGACGAGGGCCTGATCGAGGCCTTCAACTCCGGCGAGGACCTGCACTCGTTCGTGGCGTCGAAGGCCTTCGACATCCCGATCTCCGAGGTCACCCCCGAGATCCGCAGGCGCATCAAGGCGATGTCCTACGGCCTGGCCTACGGGCTGAGCTCCTACGGCCTGTCGGCGCAGCTGAAGATCAGCACCGCCGAGGCCAAGGAGCAGATGGACATCTACTTCTCCCGCTTCGGCCGCATCCGCGACTACCTGCACGAGGTGGTCGAGCAGGCCCGCAAGGTCGGCTACACCGAGACCTTGTTCGGCCGGCGGCGCTACCTGCCCGATCTGGACTCCAGCAACCGTCAGCGCCGTGAGGCCGCCGAGCGGATGGCGCTCAACGCCCCCATCCAGGGCACCGCCGCCGACATCATCAAGGTCGCGATGATCGAGGTGTACGAGGGCATCGCGGCGGCCGGGCTGCGTTCGCGGATGTTGTTGCAGATCCACGACGAACTGGTCTTCGAGGTGGCCGAGGGGGAGCGGGAGGCGCTCGAGCAGCTGGCCCGCGACCGGATGGCCTCGGCCATCACGCTGTCGGTGCCGCTGGACGTGTCGGTGGGCACCGGGCGCAGCTGGGACGCCGCCGCGCACTGACCGATGGGGTGACCCGGGTCCGGCGTGTCACAGATTCCGGGTCGCCGGTGTCTTGTGTCCGAACCCCGCGAACGGAGGAGGACACGATGAGCGAGCAGCGCACATTCACGGACACCGAGCGCAACGGCGCCGGGCCCACGGAGTCGGGCCACGGCGGTGACCGGACGACCGAGGTGGTGGTGGTCGGCGGCGGTTATGCCGGGGTGATGGCGGCCAACCGGCTGACCCGGCGGGAGGACGTGCGGGTGACCCTGGTCAACCCGCGCCGGGAGTTCGTCAACCGCGTCCGGCTGCACCAGTTGGTCGCGGGCACGCACGAGGCGGTGGTCGATCTCGGGGAGGTGCTGTCCGACCGGGTCCGGCTGGTGGTCGACAGCGTCACCCGCATCGACGCGCCGCCGCGCGTCGTGATCGGTTCGGCCGGAACGACTCTCGGCTACGACCACCTGATCTACGCGGTCGGCAGCGCGGGCGCGGCGCCCACCGTGCCCGGCGCGGCCGAGTTCGCCCACCGGATGGAGGGGGTGGAGCAGGCGCGCAAGCTGCGGCAGGTGCTCGACGACACGCCGCTGTCCGCGCCGGTGACCGTCGTCGGCGGCGGCCCCACCGGGATCGAGGTCGCCGCGGAGCTGGCCGAACAGGGGCGCGCGGTCACCCTCGTGTGCGGGGAGCGGCTCTACGGCTACCTGCATCCGCGGGTGCGGCGCGCGATCGCCCGGCGGCTGAGCGGGGTCGGGGTGACCGTGCTCGAGGGCGCGGACGCGACCGCCGTCGAGGTGACCGCCGAGACGGTGCGGCTCAGCGGCGGGCACCGCGTGCGCAGCGCGGTGACCGTCTGGACCACCGGTTTCACCGGACCCGAGCTCGCCGAGCGCAGCGGCCTGCGCACCGACGAGACCCTGACCAGCATCGACGACGAACGGATCGTCGCGGCGGGGGACTGCGCGAACCCCTCGGGAGTGCCGCTGCGGATGAGCGCCCAGAGCGCCCGCCCGCTGGGCGCGCACGCCGCCGACACGGTCCTGGCCAGGATCGCGGGCGAGCAGCCGAAGGCCATCGAGATCGGGTTCTTCGGCCAGTGCATCGGGCTCGGCCGCCGCGCCGCGGTCATCCAGCTGGCATCGCGTGACGACACGGCCAACCGGTTCGGGCTCGGCGGGCGCGTTCCCGCCATGATCAAGGAGGACGCCTGCTCCAGGGTCATCGACGAACTGGCGGCCGAGGCCCGGGATCCGGGGCGGTTCTCCTGGCTCTTCCGCGACCGCACCCGGCCGCGTGCGGTACGGGAGGCGGGGCAGGCCGTGCCGGCGCGGAGCTGACCGTGTCGCTCGGCGAGACATGTTCTCCGGCAGCGCCTTCGGGGAACCTGCCAAAGAAGGGGACAGACAGATGAGCGAGCGGCCCGCCGACCGGGCGACCGAGGCGTTCCTCGCGCACCGGAACCTGTTGTTCACCGTCGCCTACGAGATCCTCGGCTCGGCCGCCGACGCCGAGGACGTGCTGCAGGAGACGTGGCTGCGCTGGGTGGAGGTCGAGGCGGACGGGGTGCGCGACGAGCGCGCGTACCTGGTCCGCATCACCACCCGTCAGGCGCTGAACCGGTTGCGCACGGTGCGCCGCAGACGTGAGTCCTATGTGGGGCAGTGGCTGCCCGAGCCGGTGCTGACCACACCGGACGTGGCCGAGAACGTCGAGCTGGCCGAGCGCATGTCGATGGCGCTGCTGCTGGTGCTGGAAACCCTCGCGCCGACCGAACGGGTGGTGTTCGTGCTGCGCGAGGTGTTCGAGGTCGGCTACGAGGAGATCGCCGAGGCCGTCGGCAAGTCGCCGGCGGCGGTGCGGCAGATCGCGCACCGGGCCCGCGCGCACGTGGCGGCGCGACGGCCGCGGACAACGGTGTCCGCGCGCGAGGCCGAGGCCGCGCTCGCCACCTTCCAGCGGGCGCTGCAGAGCTGGGATCTGCCCGCGCTGTTCGAGGTGCTCGCCCCCGACGTGGTCATGATCGGCGACGGCGGCGGGCTGGTGCGGACCGTGCCGAAACCGGTGGTCGGGGCGGAGAAGGTCGTCCGGCTCGTCGCGGGCGCCGTCGCCAGGCGCGGCGTGCGGCTGTCGTTCCGGCGGGTGGTGGTCAACGGCGGTCCCGGCTTCGTCGTGGCGGTGGACGGCGTCTTCGACGGGGTGATGGCGGTGCATCTCGACAACGGCCTGGTCGCCGGTCTGTACTACGTGCGCAACCCGGAGAAGCTGACCCACATGGGCGAGGAGATCACCCCGGCCCTGCGCTGACACCCCCGCGCAGCCCCGCCGCCACCCCGCGCAGCGCCGACACCCGGACAGCGCACCCGGGCTCAGCGTTGCCCCCGGTTCGGTGTTGCCCCCGGTCCGGCGTTGCACCCGGTTCAGCGGGCGGGCAGTTCCGGCGGCACCCGGTCGAACCACGGCGCGGCGGCCTCCAGTTGGGCGGCCAGGCGCAACAGCAGCGCCTCGCTGCCCGTCGGGCCGGTGAAGTGCACGCCGAGCGGCAGGCCGTCCGGGGTGAGCGAGAGCGGCACGCTCATGGCGGGCCTGCCGGTGACATTGGCCAGCTGGGTGAACGGTGCGGCGGACAGATTCGCGACGACGGTGTCGCGATACAGGCTCGTGCGTGCCACCACGCGGCCCGCGCCCGCCCGCAGCAGATGCGGCAGCAGCAGGCCGATCGCGCGCGGCACGTCGTCGCGGCCAACGGGCAGCGGCGGCTCGGCCAGCGTGGGGCTCAGCAGCAGGTCGTAGCGGGAATGGAAGTCGGCCAGCGCACGGGTGTACTCGTTCCAGCGGTCGCCCGCGGCCACCAGTTCCGGTGCGGCCAAGGCGCGGCCGACAGCGGCCATGGCCTGGGTGTCGACGTCGAAGGCGGCGGGAGAGGCGCCGGTACGCGCGCAGGTCTGGGCGACCGAGGCGGCCAGGTGCGCGGTCCACACGGTCATGAAGTCCTGGGCCAGCCGCTGTCCGTCGATGGCCGGTTCGGCGGGCTCGACCGCGTGGCCGAGCGTCTCCAGCAGCCGGGCGGCGCGGGTGACGGCCGCGACGGCGTGTTCGTCGACCTCGGTGCCGAGCGGGGAACGGTCGGTGAAGCCGATGCGCAGCGGTCCCGGCGGCATGGCCATGGCCTCGCGATAGGGCTGCCACGGCCGGGCCACCGTGTAGGGCGCGCCGGGATCGGGGGCGGAGAGGATGTCGAGCATGGCCGCGGTGTCGCGGACACTGCGCGAGACCACGCCCTGCACACCCGCGCCGAGGATGGAGTCGCCCGCCAGCGGGCCGTTGGGGACCAGGCCGCGGCCGGGCTTGAGCCCGAACAGGCCGGTGCAGGCGGCGGGGATGCGGATGGAGCCGCCGCCGTCGTTGGCGCCCGCCACCGGCACCACGCCCGCGGCCACCGCGGCCGCCGAACCGCCCGAGGAGCCGCCCGGCGTGCGCGCGAGATCCCAAGGATTGCGGGTGATTCCGAAGGTGCGCGAGACGGTGACCGCCTTGCAGCCGAACTCCGGCGTGGTGGTCTTGCCGAAGATCACCAGTCCGGCGTCCAGCCAGCGCCGCACCACGATGCTGTGCTCGGCGGCCGGGACGCCGCGCAGCGGTCCGGTTCCCGCCGAGGTGGGGAAACCGGCGTAGTCCTGCAGCAGGTCCTTGATCAGGAACGGGACGCCCGCGAAGGGGCCTTCCAGCCGGCCGGCGGCGCGTTTCCTGGCTGGCGCCTCCATCAGCAGGGTGAGCGCGTCGAGTTCGGGGTCGACCTCGGCGCAGCGGGCGAGGGCAAGCTCGAGCAGTTCGATCGGGCGCACCTCACCGGCGGCGACGAGTTCGGCCAGTCCGACGGCGTCGTACGCGCGGTACTCGTCGAATCGCATAGGACATTCCCTCATATGGTTGTGGCCCGTCGGCCCGCGCCACGCCGGGCACGCCGCGCGGGACACGCCGAGGCGGCCGGGCATGGTGGCCGGCACGGCGGGGCGCCGCGGCCGAGGTGGCTGTGAGCTGCGGTGATGATACTCACCGGTAGCGACATCGGGGGCGCTATAAGGTTGCGGTCCGGTCCATCGGTGCCTATTGTCGACACCGTGCCGAATCCCGCTCATCGCCTCGCCGCAGCGCTTGGTGTCGCCGACCGCGACGCCGCGTCGTCGATGGCTCTTGCCGGGCTCACCAGGAACGCGCAGCTCGCCGCCACCCCGGCGTACGCGCTACCCGTCGTAGTAACCCGCCGTAGCGGGGTCTGATTTTCTGGACCGGCCCCCTCGCTGCGGGCTGTTACTTCTGTTGATGCTGGTCCCCTCCACCGACTTCTTCGGGAAGACCTTCTTCAATGACCATGTCTTTTGCCACCATGCCCACCACCATCGATGCCGAGGCGCTGGCCTCCGCCGCGCCCCGCGGCCTGCGCGCCGAGGCGGCCGGAATGACGCCGGCCGAGTTCCACGACCAGTACTGCCGGGACAACGGCCCGGTCCGGCTGTCGGACTGGGCGGCCGTCTCCGGCCGTGCCGCCGCCTACACCGCGACGCTCGAGTTCGCCGACCGGCTGCGCACCCTCGCGACCACCGGCAGCCCGGTCGCCGCGCTGACCTCGGCCCTCTACGAGGAGGGCTACCCGGTCGAGATCCTGCAGTTCCATCAGCGCCACACCGGTGAGGGCACCGCGACCTTCATCCGCTGCGAGTTCAACGGCAAGCGCGGCTGGGGCGCCGCCCTGGCCGGTGACAGCGCCGAATCCTCGGTCCGCGCAATCCTTTCCGGCATCAACCGGCTGGGTTCCTGACCTCGTCGCGGGGGGCCCGAGCGGCCCCCCCCCCCCCCCGAAACGCCCCGCGCCCAGCGGGGGGGGGGGGGCCGTGGGAGGCG
>NZ_JARWRU010001173.1 GCF_029867845.1 Nocardia farcinica
CCCCCCCCCCGCGCCCCCCCGGGGGCCAGCGGGCGGCCCCCGGCGCCCCCCCCCCCCGCGCGCGCCGACGGCGAATACGGTCTGCTCGCCATTCCCGGCGGGCTTGGTCTCGGCGCGGCGATCGTGGTCCAGCGCATCCGGCGCTGACCCGCGCTCCGGCGACGGCGTTCACTGCGATCGCGTTCACGGGGGCCGCGATTCACCGGGGCCGGAGTAGCCGCTCGGTGAGGTGACGGACGAGAGTTCCCGTGCTCGCGGGCGGGGCCTGCCCGGCGAGCAGGTGCCTGCGCACGGCGGCGAGCGGCAGGTCGATCACCGCGAAGGCGAGCTGATCCGCGGGCAACCCGGTCGTCTCGGCGAGCCTGTCGACGATGCTCGCGACGATCCGCTGCTGGGTTGTCTCGATCGCCGCCAGGTCGGCCCGCGCCTGCTCGGACCAGCTGTCGGGTTCGAAGGCGCGCACCCCGGCGTGCAGCACCGCCGCCCGCCCGGGCGCGCGCCCGCACCACCGCACGATCCACTCCCCCGCGGCTGCCACCGAACGCGGCGAGGGGTCGGGGCCGAGCGCGTCGAGGTACCCGGCGTGGAAGGCGCGCAGTGTCGTCGTCCACACGGCGGCGAGCAGCGCGGGGCGGTCGGCGAAGCGGTGGTAGACCGACCCACTCGGCGCGCCCACCGCCCGCGCTACCGCGCTCATGGTGACCGCACGCGCCCCACCCTCGGCGAAAAGCGTTGCGGCGGCGTCGATGAAGTCGTCCTCGCGGTGTTTCGCCGGTCTACCCACGTACCAGAGGATATGCTCTAATACGTTTTGGAGGACAGTCTCCGAAACGGGAGCAGTGCGTATGCAGACCGACATCTCGACCACCGTGCTCACCGCCGGAGACGGCGGACGCTTCGCCGTCACCCGGCTCGGCCAACCGGGGAGCCACAATCCGGTGGTGCTGATCCCCGGCCTGTTCACCGGCCGCCGATTCTGGCTCTCGGACAAGGGCGTCGGCCTGGCCGCGCACCTGGCGGCCCGCGGATTCGGCTGCTGGATCGTCGAACGCCGGGGCATCGGCGCCTCCCGCATCACCGAGGGCGGGCGGGCACGCACCGGGCTCGACGAACACCTGCGCCACGATCTGCCCGCGCTCCAGCGCCACATCGCCGAATCCGACGACCGGCCCGCCTTCCTGATCGGCCACTCCTTCGGCGGGGTGCTGGCCGCGCGAGCCGCGGCCGAGACGCTCGACCGCGATCGCCTGGCGGGCCTGGTGCTGCTGGCCGCGCAGTGCGAGGTCGGCCTGCGCGCGCTGACGCCCCCGGCAAGCCACCTGCTGCGCGCCGCGGCCACGCTCACCGGCCGCTTCCCGGCCAGGCGGCTGGGTCTCGGCAGCGACGACGAACCGGCCGCCGCACTCACCGACGCCTGCGCGTGGGTGACCGGCACCCGTCGCTCGGGCGGCTTCCTGCCGAGCCTGACCCGAATCCGCGTCCCCGCGCTCGGTTTGGTGGGCGCGGGCGATCGGTCCGACCCGCCGGAGGGCTGCCGCCGTTTCCTCGCCCATCTGTCCGGTGCGGACACCACCTTTCGGATCGCCGGGCGCGGCACCGGTTTCGCGCGCGATTACGGCCACGCCGGCCTGGTGGTCGATCCGGCTGCGCGCGCGGAGATCTGGCCGCTGGTGACGGACTGGCTGCTCGCCCGCGCCGCCTGATCCGCCCCGATCCTCCCTTTTCCCGGTCGATCTCACCCGTTTCGGGTGAGGTGCGGTCGCGCGCGATGTGGCTGGATGAGCACGACCGGTGTGCGTTCGGCACCGGTCGGGGGTTCGCGCTCGCCTCATCGACACGCGCACAGGCGCGCCGAGCGCATCCGAGAGCTTTTCCGTTCGATCCCGACTCGACTGGAGCCCGATGACTCGCACGCACGCGTTTCCGGCCACGCTCACCGCGCTGACACTGGCCGCCACCGGAATGTTCGGCACCGCTGTCTGTTCGGCGACACCGTTTCCGGGGGAGGTGAACGCGGGCGGGGTGCGGGTCGTCGCGTCGGTCGACGACAACCACTGGTTGCTCGCGGGCGACACCGCGCTCGGGGTGCCGTTCGCGCACGCGGCCAAGGTGTCGGGCAATTTCTCGGTGAACATGCAGGGGGCCAGGATTCGCGGCGGCGAGATCGTGGCGGGCTACCTGGTGGGCTGCGCGGTCGACGTGTCCGAGGGCATCGGCATCGCCATCGTCCCGGAAATCGGCGCGGGCTACGAGATCTCGCCGACCATCGGCGGTGAGGCGGGCATCGAGTTCGGGCTCGCACTCGACGCGCCGCCGGAGGTCGCGATCGGGTTCGGCGGATACGGCGAGCTCGGGCAGACCTTCGGCGTGGAGGGCGCGCTCGGCGGCGAACTCGCGGTCGGCCTGGCTCCCGGCACCGTGACGGCCCTGCCCATCGGCGCGGCGGCACTGGACGCCGAATCCACCTTCCCCTTCACCTTCGCCCACACCACCACCCCGCTGCACGTCAGCGGCTGTCTCGGCCCCGCCTCGGCCATGCCGTTCGTCAGCGCGCGCGTCGAAACCACCGGCAGCACCCTGCAAACCACCGGCTACGGCGACGCCTTCAGCTTCTGACCGGTGGACGGGGCGGGAACTCACCCCGCCCCGGCCATCGGCAGGCACATCGACGCCCGCCCGCGACCCTTCGCACCGGTGGCCGCCGTCCTCGTCGTCGGCGCGGGCCGGAGCCGGGTCGAGCGTGATTCCGGCGACCGCGGCGGCTTCGTCGTGGTGGCACCGGGCAGCATCGCGGCCGGGGCCGGGCAGGCGTTTCCCGCCGTCCGATCCCGGGAGACACCGGCGCCGGAACCTCCTGCGACCAACTCCGCCCGCGAACGTCAGGTGTCGAACTAGGCTTCGGCTCGTCGAGCCCGCCCAGCAGGTGTCCCCGGCTGCCGGGCTCCACCGGGCCGTCGCCACCGTTCGCCGGCGGCCCGTGGTTTTTGAGAACAGGAGCTTGCATGTCCGACCTCCAGCGCTATGACGGCCGTCGTGTCCTCGTCACCGGCGGCGGATCCGGGATCGGTCAGGCGACCGTCCTGCGCATCCTGCGGGAGGGCGGCCGGGTGGTCGCCGCCGACATCAGCGACGCGGGGCTGAAGGACACCGTGGCCAAGGCCGGAGCGCACGCGGAACGGTTGAACACCGTCACGGTGGATGTCGCCGAGGAGGAATCGGTGCGGGCCGGGGTGGGCGAGGCCGTGCGACTGCTCGGCGGGTTGGACACCCTGGTCAACGCGGCGGGCATCCTGCGCTCGCAGCACTTCGAGCAGACCACGCTCGCCGAGTTCGAACAGGTGCTCCGGGTGAATCTGGTCGGCACCTTCCTGGTGATCCGGGAGGCGATCCCGGCGTTGCGCGAGGGCGCCCAGCCCGCGGTGGTGAATTTCAGTTCGACCTCGGCGGCGTTCGCCCACCCGTACATGTCGGCCTATGCCGCGTCCAAGGCGGGCGTGCAGGCCATGACGCACGCGCTGGCCTCCGAATTCGCCAAGCAGGGCATCCGTTTCAACTCGGTCCAGCCCGGTTCGATCTCCTCCGGGATGACCGACGGCAGCGGCGAGTCCAAGCAGAGCGTGGGCCCCGGCCTGCCCTCGGACGCGGACTTCTCACTGTTCGGCAAGGTCCTGCCCGCCCTCCCGCTCGACGGCGGCGCGATCTTCGCCGGGCCGGAAGCGGTGGCCGCGGTCGTGGCCATGCTCGGCTCCCCCGACGCCTTCTTCGTCACCGGCACGGTGGTGCGCGTCGACGGCGGCTCCCACATGTGACCGCCGTCGAGCCACTCATCCCGCCAGCACCGCCGCGAGCTGATCGGGGTGCGTCACCTGCGGATGGTGCCCGGCGCCGTCGATGACGTCGACGCGTGCCCTGGCACCGAGCCGGGCCAGCACGTCCGCCGCCGAGGGGGCGAGCGGGTCCCGCGATCCGACCACGATGTGCACCGAACCGGGGAACGCGGCGAGCCGTTCGGCCAGGTCCGCGTGCCAGGCGCGGTCGGCGGCACGGCGGAGCAGGCGGCCGACGCGCCGGGCCACCCCGGGACGGCGGAGGTCCGCCACGCTGGTCGCCACCTCGTCGGCGTGGGCCGGCGAGCCGGTGAGCCGCCGGGACAATGTCTTCGGGCCGACGTGCCGCAGGTAGCGGCTCGCCGCCGCGCCCACCAGGACACCAGGTGCGGGTTGCAGGAAGAACGGGGCGACGAGGACGAGTTCCCCGACGCGGCCGGGTCGCCCGCTCGCCGCTTCCACCGCAGCCGCCGAGCCGATCGAGTGGCCGATGATCCGGCGCCTGCCGAGCAGCAGTTCGTCGAGCCAGCCGGGCCAGTCGCCGAGGTCGCCGCTGCTCATGCCGAGGCCGGGCAGATCGGCCACCGCCGTGTCGGTGGTGGCGGCGGCGACCAGGGACCAGGTGTCGGCATTCACCGGAAGCGGCGGCAACACGAGGGTTTTCGCGTCCTCGGGGCCGAGGAGGAAGGTGCGCACGCCTGCGCGCTCGGTGAACCGGCGTTCGAGACCGTGGTCGCCTGCCGCGCCGAAACGGTGCGCGGCGAGGTGATCGGCCCACCGGTGGATGGCGGGCATGGTGGCGGGCTTGATCAGCCCGTGCCGCGCGGCGAACTCGTCGGCGGGACCGGTCGGGTACCGGTCGGCGGACAGGAAGCCGACGGTCTCCGGGTCGGCCTTGGTCAGCGCGGGCGGCAAGCGCCGGACCACGGCGACCGGGATGCGCGCTCGCGGCACCGGAACCCGGTAGTGCTCGCCGACCTCGCGCAGCAGGTCCGGCAGCGGTGGGGTGTCGTCGTCGAGCACCCAGTAGGAGCGGTCCGCGGTCTCGGGATCGGCGGGCAGCCTCGCCATGAACCGCGCCACGTAGTCGACCGGGATCACCGGCACGAACGTGTCGGCATCGCCGGGCCGCGCCGCCATCTCGCCCCGCCACAGCAGGCGGAAGCTGTCCGCCAGGCCGAGATACTGATCGGATTCGCCGGTCGCGGCCACCCCGCTCACGGTGGACGGGTTCACCACCGTCCACCGCACGCCGCGCCGCCGCGCCTCCCGCCGCACCACGGCATCGGCCTCGACCTTGGACGCCTCGTACGGCCCGAGGTCGCGGTAGACCCGCCGGGTGTGTTCCGCGCTCCACTCCACCGCATCGTTCCGCTCGGCGACGCGATAGCCCGATACGTGCACCAGCCGTTCCAGGCCGGGTAGCGCGGCGGCCATTTCGACGATCGCGCGGGCGCTGTCGACATTGGCCTTACGCGCCTGCTCCCGCGACATCCCGAACCGGTAGGCCCCGGCGCAGTTGTAGATCTCGGTGATGCCGTCCAGCCGGGTGGTGCCGATACCGAGTCCGGGGG
>NZ_JARWRU010001174.1 GCF_029867845.1 Nocardia farcinica
GGGGGGGGGGGGGGGGGGGGGGGGGGGGGGGGGGGGGGCGGGGGCCGGGGGGGGCGCCCCCCCAGCTCGGGCCGTGCCCGCCACGGTCGCCGTGACCGGTGGTCAGGTCTCCGGCATCCCGGTCGAGGGCACCGTCGAATATCTCGGCATCCCCTTCGCCGCCGGTGGCGCCCGGTTCGCCCCGCCAGGTCCCGGCCCGTCCTGGCCCGGGGTCCGCTCCGCCGACCGCCACGGCCCAGCCTGCCCGCAGACCGCGTTCCTGCCCGTGGCGGCCCCGCCCGGCACCGAGGACTGCCTGAACATCGACGTCTACGTCCCGGCGCGACCCACCGGCGAACCGCTGCCGGTCATGGTCTTCTTCCACGGCGGCGGCTACACCACCGGCGCCAACAGCCACTACGCGCCGACGGCCATGGTCGCCCGCGGCGATGTGATCGTCGCCGTCCCCAATTACCGCCTCGGCCCGCTCGGCTTCCTCTCGCTGCCCGAGCTGGCCGCCGAGTCGGGAGGGGCCACCGGCACGACGGGCATCCAGGACCAGCAGGCGGCCCTGCGCTGGGTGCGCGACAATGCCACGGCCTTCGGCGGCGATCCCGACGATGTGACCATCTTCGGCGAGTCGGCGGGCGGCGGCAGCGTGTGCGCGCACCTGGGGGCGCCCGCCTCCGCCGGGCTGTTCCACAAGGCCGTCGTCCAGAGCGGCTCGTGTGTGCAGTCCCCGGTGGCCCCGCTGACTCGCGAGGAATCCTTCACCCGCTCGGCCCGCTTCGCCGAACGCGTGGGCTGCAGCGACCCCGCGACCAGGCTGGCCTGTCTGCGTGCCCTGCCCCTCACCGTGCTGCTCGACGGCGCCGAGGTGCCCGTCGAGGAGTCGGGCGCGCCGACCTGGCTGCCCGGCATCGACGGTGTCGTCCTGACCCGCCCGCTCGCCGACGCGCTGCGCGAGAGCGCCCGCCCGATCCCGATCATCGTCGGCAGCAATGGAAACGAGGGTGCGCAGATCGTCGCGGAAGCCGAGTTCGCGCGCGGCCGCATCCCCGACGCGGCGAGCGTCGACGGTTACGTCCGGCGCACCTTCGGCGGCGATGCAGACGCCGTGCTCGCGCACTATCCGATCGCGCGCTATCCCTCCCCGGCGGTCGCGCAGTCGGTGATCGTCACCGACGGCCTGTTCGCCTGTCCGGCGCTGGCCACCGGCCGCCTGGCCCGCGAGTCCGGGTACCCGCTGTGGCAGTACGAGTTCGATCAGGCGCCCTTCGGCGCGAACCCCGTGCTGCCCGGCGCCTTCCACGCCGCCGAACTGCTCTACCTGTTCAGCAGCGTTCTCGGCGTGCCGCTGCCGTGGACCGGCGACTCGGCCGTTTTCGCCGAGCGGATGCGGCGCTGGTGGACCGATTTCGCGCACACCGGCGACCCCAACGGCCACGGCTCGCCGCGGTGGCCCGCTTGGCCGCGGCGCGACGACCCGCGTGCCGACGGCCCCGTGCTGACCATGCGTGCCGAGGGCAGCGCGGTGAGCGACGACTTCGCGGCCAGGCACCACTGTTCGTTCTGGGACGAGCTGTCGCGCTGAGCGGCGCGGCTTCCTCCGGCTCACCCTGCGCGAGCCCGGCCGCGGCGAGGTGCTGGTGCGGATCGTGGCCTCGGGCATCTGCCACACGGACCTCACGGCCAAACGCAACTTCCCCACCGGGGTGCCGATCGTGCTCGGACACGAGGGCGCGGGCGTGGTCGAGCAGGTCGGGCCGGGCGTCGTGGGTTGTCGCCGTCGGTGATCACGTGCTCGCCACCTATGCCAGCTGCGGCGACTGCGCGCTGTGCCGGTCCGGCTCGCCCGGCTACTGCGAGCAGTGGGCGATCCTCAACGCGGGCCGGTTCGGCGATCAGTCGCCGCTGAGCCGGGCGGGTGCCCCGGTGGTCGGCGCGTTCTTCGGCCAGTCGAGCTTCGCCTCCCACATCGTCACCGGCGCGGCGAACGTGGTGGTCGTCGACCCCGGGATCGATCTGGCCATGACGGCGGCCTTCGGCTGCGGCGTGCAGACCGGCGCCGGAGCGGTGGCGAATGTGCTTCGATGCGAGGCGGATTCGGCATTGGCGGTCTTCGGTGTGGGCGGCGTTGGCATGTCGGCGCTCATGGCCGCGCGGGTGCTCGGCGTCGGCACGATCGTCGCGGTCGACCTGTCCGCCGACCGGCTCGCCGTGGCCGCCGACCTGGGCGCCCCCACGGTGATCGACGGGTCCGCCGCCGATGTGGCCGAGCAGGTCAGGGCCGCCACCGGTGGCGGCGCCACTCACGCCCTCGCCACCACCGGTCTGGCCGGGGTGCTGGCCACCGCCCTCGACGCACTCGCCCCGCGCGGGGTCCTCGCCCTCGTCGCACTCGGCGAACCCACCCTGCCCGTCGAGGTCGCCGAGCTCATCGGCCAGGGCAAGAGCCTGCGCGGTTGCATCGAAGGCGACGGCGACCCGCGCGAGTTCCTGCCCCGCCTGGCCGACTGGTATCGGCGCGGACTGCTTCCGATGGAGAAGATCGTCCGCACGTACCCGTTCGAGTCGATCGACGCCGCCGTCGCGGATGCGCAGGCGGGCACGGTCGTCAAACCCGTGCTCACCTTCGCCGAGCGCGGGTGAGCGTCGGTCGGCCGGAAGCTCGGCAGCAGCGGTGCCCGGTGCGTGTCGGTCCCGAGTCCGCCGCGGCGGTCGCCATGATCTCCACCCCGCGTGCGGCGCAGGTCAGGGCCGCCGCCGATCAGTAGTCGGATGCCGCCCCGGTCGGGGGTGGCGTGTGCGCGGCCCAGGCGTCGCGGACGATGGTCTCGATGTCCGAGCGGTGCGGCCACCAGCCGAGCTCGCGTCGCGCGGCCGACGGATCGCACACCAGCGTCCGCGGTTCGTCGGCCGGTGCACGATGCGCCACCGGCACCGGCCGCCCGGCGACCGCCTCGACGGCCGCCACGATCTCCGTGACACTGCGGCCGACGCCGCTGCCGATGTTGTAGGTGCGCACCCGGCCCGGCTCGGGCAGTCGCTCGACGGCGGCGACGAAGGCCTCGGCCGCGTCCGCCGGATGCAGGTAATCGCGTACGGCGCAACCGTCGCCGTTCACGGTCAGCACACCCTCGCCCGCCGCGGCGGCCACAGCGCGCGGCACCAGCCTGGTCGGGTCGGGATCGTCGCCGCCCGCCACGTTCAGCATGCGGAGCACGATCGCGCCGAGCGCACCGGTGCGGCACTGCGCCGCGACGGCCAGCTCGGCGGCGAACTTGCTCGCCGCATAGGGATGTGGCGGGGCGACCGGCAGGTCCTCGGTCATGGGCTGGGTGCCGGGACTGCCGTAGACCGATCCCGTCGAGGCGAACACCAGGCCCCGCACACCGGCCGCGCTCATGGCCTCGAGCAGGGTGAGCGTGCCGGTGGTGTTCACGGCGAAACAGCGCAGCGGGTCGAGGAACGACTCGCGCGCCCTGGCCAGCGCCGCCAGGTGACACACCGCATCGATACGCGGGGCGGCCTCGCTCGTGGCGCCGGTTCGGATCGTGCCGCCGTCGCCGTCGGCGCTGCCGGCCGTGTCGCTACCGACGGTCGCGCTGCCGGCCGTGTCGCAACCGACGGTCCCGCAGCCGTCCGGGTCGGCCCCCCCCCGCCCGTACCCGCCCCCCACAGCACCGACCACCCCCGAAACCGACCGCAACAACGCCACCACGATGCCCGGCCAGGGACCAGCGGGAGGCGCTGGTTTTGTC
>NZ_JARWRU010001175.1 GCF_029867845.1 Nocardia farcinica
TGGGGCACCCCTCTACCGTGTGGGGGGCCCGGTAGGTCCGGGTTCCCGGCCCCCCCGGCCGCCCCCCCGGGGGTCCCCCGGGGGAGCCGGGCGCTCGGAGCGGGGCCGTCGGCCGGTCAGGCGCCGACGATCTCCGCGCAGGCGAAGGTGATCTCGAAGGTCGCGGTGCTCGGGCCGGCCAACGGGTCGGTGAGGTCGGGGGCGCCGACGCCCTCGCCGGTGATGGTGAAGGTGTTGCCGTCCTTGGTCAGCTTCGCCGAGCCGCCGGGCTGGCCGTTGCCGTAGCCGAGGGCGTAGGGGGTGCCGGAGCTGCCGCCCTGGGTGCCCGCGATGCCGACGGCCTGCACGGTGTCCGCACCGGTGACGCTGGCGCTCACCGACAGCCGGCCGTAGGTGCCGTTGGCGTCGTCCACCAGCGCCAGGGCCAGGATGTCGCCCAGCTTGGCGCAGGTGGTGACGAACTGGGCGTCGAGGGCCTTGCCGTCGACGGTCGCCGAGGAGGCGCCCGCGGTGGCGGCCTGGCCGTCCTGCGGGGCGGCGGTGGTCTCGCTGTCGTCGCCGCACGCGCTGGCCAGCAGCATCAGGGCGGCGGCGGAGGCGGCGACGGCGGCGGTGCGGAAGGGGTTGGTGCGCATGGTGTTCGTTCCTGTCTCTCGGGACTCTGTGGTCTGGCCGGCGGCCTGTCCGTTCGGGCCGTTGCGAGAAAGGTAGGAGGCGTTCGAGCGCTACCGATCCCAACTTTTCGGCATCACCGCAGGTGAGAGCCTTGCGGCGGGAAGAACTCCCGGGGTGGGGGCGCGAGGGGTTAGCCTGAGCGCATGCGCCGCCCCCGTGCCCTCGTGCTGGACGAGGTGTGGCGCGGGATCGACGGGGTGGAGGCGCTGAGCGGCCCGCACGGCGGCCCGCTGCGCCGCACCGTGAAACTGATCCTCGACCCGCTGGTCATCCGGCCGGTGCAGCATCCGGCCTGCGCGGGCCCGGTCCTCACCGAGGACGGCGCGACCTTGCTGGCCGCCCGCGTGCACGCCGCGGCCGATCGCCTGCGCGCCACCGCCGCCTGGTTCGGCCTGCTCAAGCAGACCAGGAGGGCGCTGCGCATCACCGAGGGCAACGCCCAGGATCTGTACTTCCAGCGCTGCTTCGAACTGGCCGTCACCCGAGGCCATCCCGATCCCGAGCGCGACCGGCCGCGCGCCGAGGCGACCCTGCGCGAAATCCACGAGGTGTCCGGTGGACGCACCACCCAGGCGCTCAAGGACCATCTCGCCGAGCCCGCGACCGCCGCCCGGCTCGCCGCCCTGATCGACACCGCGTGGGCGCGCCGCCCCGGCCCCGTGACCGCCCCCGCTCACGACGACCTGCTGCGCGCGCTGCTCGACGCCGCGGCATGCGAGCACCTCGGCATCCAGACGCAGGCTTCCGCGACCGGGAACACCCGACCGCCCAGCGCCGCCGAACTCTTCGACGCCGCCGTATCGGCCAATGTGGGCACGCACACCGGGATCACGCTGTGGTACAGCGCCTTCGGCACCGTCCGGGAAGCCACGGCCGGCACGGGCGCTGCGGCCTCAGCCCACACCGCGCCGGAGTCGGACACGATCTCGGCCAAGGGCCTCGGCCTCACCGCCCACCCGCTCCCGCCGCGCCCCGAGGTGGGAACCTCCGCCGCCACCGCGACCCTGCGTCTCCCCTTCGACCGGACCATCCACGAACGCGTCTTCACCGTCCTGCAGGCCTCCACCGAACGTGCCGAGCTGCCCCCGATCCCCGACCTGGTCACCGAGGAGATCGCCCGCAGCAGCGCGCCGTTGGCCCTGCTGGACGAAACCCTGCGCGCCACCGCCGCGGCGGGCGTGGCGCTGGCCACCGGCCTGGCCCCGCTCGACCGCCCGGCCACGGCCCTCGCCCGCGAGGACGCCGACGAGTCCGCCGCCCACCGCACCGCCGCCCACCGCACCGTCGACGCCCGCTGGCGACGCGAGGCCTACG
>NZ_JARWRU010001176.1 GCF_029867845.1 Nocardia farcinica
CGCCCGCGGGGGGGGGGGGGTGGGGCCCCCCCCCCACCCCGCGGGTCCGCCCCTCCCCTCCTTGCTTGTGCAGTTGTGGGGGTCGTTAGGTGAGGTCGATCCGAGAGTGAGCTGACATGTTTTGATGCGCATATCTATATAGTCCTCTGAATGAAAAGTAGATGGATTGCGTGGCCGGGATGAATCGCCCGGCCACGCCGCCACGGCGACCGCCCCCGTGGGGCCGACTCCTCCGCCGGCGATCGACGGGCTCCACCGCCCCTCCCCACCCCCCCGCCCCGCGGGGGACGCTGGAGGGCATGACTCTCGATCACGGTGATCCCGGGGACGCCCCCTCGGTCCCCCAGCCGACCGCGCCGGTGGCGAATCCGGCCCGCCCCTCCCCCGCCGAGGAGGCCAGAACTGTTGTGGCGTCGACGAATACCGCGACACTGGCGAGCCTGAGCGCGGACGGTGCGCCGTGGGCGTCGTTCGTGACCTACGGCGATCTCGACGGTTCCCCGGTGCTGTGCGTGTCACGGCTGGCCGAGCACGGACGCAATCTCGCGGCCGATCCGAGGGCGAGCTTGTCGATCGTCGCGCCGGATGCGCCGTCCGATCCGCTGGCCGGCACGCGGGTGACACTGGCCGGGGTCGTGGAGCAACCGCTGGGCGAGGAAGCGCGACGGGCGCGGGCCGCGCATCTGGCGGCGGTGCCCGCCGCGAAGCACTACATCGACTACAGCGACTTCACGGTATGGGTGCTGCGCGTGCGGCGGGTGCGCTGGGTCGGCGGATACGGCCGGATGGATTCGGCGATCGCCGAGGAGTACGCGGCCGCGCAGCCGGACCGGGTGGCGCCGAACGCGGGACGGGCGGTGGCCCATCTCAACGACGATCACGCCGACTCGCTGCTGGACATGGCGCGGGTGCTTGGCGGCTACCCGGACGCGACGGCGGCGCGGTGCGAGCGGGCGGACCGGCACGGGTTGGATCTGCGGGTGGAGACGCCGCGCGGGGTGGCGCGCACACGGGTCGGGTATGTGGAGCCGATCAGCGAGCCGGCCGAGTTGCGCGCGGCCACGGTGGAGTTGGCCCGGCGGGCGCGCCCGGAATAGGCCGGATCGCCCCCGAGGCGTCGACGCCTTGACGCCTTGACGCCTTGCCGCCTCGCCCTACCAAATGGTTGATTGGTCGCCACGGTGTGGCCGCGATCACGCTGCCCGGAGGGGACAGGAGGCGTTCGGATGCGATTCACCTATGCGGAGACGATGGTGGACCCGTCGTACTACATTCCGCTGGCGCGCGCCGCGGAGGCGGCCGGATACACCTCGATGACGATCGCCGACAGCATCGCCTATCCGCGCGACTCCGACGCCACCTATCCCTACACCCCGGACGGCAGCCGGGAATTCCTGGAGGACAAGCCGTTTCCCGAGGCGTTCGTGCTGTCGTCGGCGATCGCGGCCGCGACCACGACGCTGCGGCTGACGCCGTTCGTGGTGAAGCTGCCGATCCGTCCGCCGGTGCTGGTGGCCAAGCAGGCGGCGTCGGTGGCGGCGTTGAGCGGCGACCGGCTCGGCCTCGGCGTCGGCATCAGTCCGTGGCCGGACGATTTCGCCATCATGGACGTGCCGTTCGAGCGGCGCGGCAAGCGGATGGACGAGTGCATCGACATCGTGCGCGGCCTGACCGCAGGCGGGTATTTCGAGTTCCACGGCGAGTTCTACGACCTGCCGCCGATCAAGATCGATCCGGTGCCGACCGAGCCGATCCCGATCCTGATCGGCGGGCACTCCAAGGCGGCGCTGCGGCGGGCCGCGGAGCGCGGCGACGGCTGGATGCACGCGGGCGGCGACCCGGAGGAGCTGGACCGGCTGCTCGGCGAACTGGACGCGCTGCGCGCGGAGTACGGCGCCCGCAAGGACTTCGAGGTGCACGTGATCTCCATGGACGGATTCACCGTCGACGGGGTGAAACGGCTCGAGGACAAGGGCGTGACCGATGTGATCGTCGGATTCCGGTATCCGTACACCCGGGATCGGGACACCGAGCCGCTGGAGACGAAGATCGCGCATCTGTCGCGGTTCGCGGAGAAGGTGATCGCCCGGGTCGGTTGAACGCGCGCAGATGCCGCGTCGGCGGGGCGGTGGGGTGATGCGTCATGATCGTCGTGAGTCCGGGAAAGTAAAACGATCACCACGACCGCGCCCTTCGCCTTCGACAGCGACACCGCGAGCACCCGGGTCGGTGACCACACCTATGAGCTGGAGCTGACCGACCGCTGGAACACCCCGGCGGGCACCGCCAACGGCGGGTATCTGCTCGCCGTGTGTGTGCGGGCGCTGCGCGGGGAGGTGCCGCAGCCGGATCTGTTGTCGGTGTCGGCGCACTACCTGCGTCCCGGCACGCCGGGTCCGGCGCGGGTGGAGACCGAGACGGCGCGTATCGGCCGCCGGACCGGGACGGGCGCGGCGACCCTGCTGCGCGAGGGCAAGGAGATCATCCGGGTCCTGGCCACGTTCACCGATCTGGCGGCGGCCGAGGGGCAGACGATCGAGCTGGGAGTGGCCCCCGAGCTGCCCGCGCCGGAGGAGTGCGTCGACCCGGTGACCGGGCGCGGGAAGGTCGCCCAGACCGGGATCGGTGAGCGGGTGGAGTTCAGGATGCCGCAGCTGCGCGGTTTCTGGGGTGGCGAGCTGGGCCGGGCCGAGCGCTGGGAGTTCTGGATGCGGTTCACCGACGGGCGGGACGCGGATCCGATCGCGTTGGCCGCGCTGGTGGACGCCGCTCCCCCGGTGATCTTCGACCACGGGGTGCGGGCGTCGTCGACGGTGGAGCTGACCGCGCACATCCGCAGGCGTCCCGCGCCGGGCTGGCTGGCGGCCCGGGTGAGTACCAGGCACCTGGTGAACGGCTTTCACGAAGAGGATTTCGAACTCTGGGACAGCACCGGCGCGCTGGTGGCGCAGTCGCGGCAGCTGGCCATCGTGCCCTGAGGCCGGGCGGCGGCGCGGGCGGGTGTGCGCCGCGCCAGATCCGGCGTCGAATGCCGTGGTCAGGGCGGCTGTGTGGCCTAGTGTTGGCCCATGAC
>NZ_JARWRU010001177.1 GCF_029867845.1 Nocardia farcinica
CGTCCTCCGCGCCCGCCCCCTTTCTCCCCCCCGCCGCGCCCGCCCCCCGCGTCCCCCTCTAAATCCGATGGTGAGAGTACTTCATTACACGACGCGATAGCCGGGTCTCTCAAATGAGAGCGAATGCCCGCTGGAACTGGAGTGACCCACGAGCAATCCCGGACTTGAATAGTGACGGGTGACAAGCCGTCACCCGTGGTTCGGCCGCAAACCGGAGGGTGTCGTTACATGACCTTTCAGCAGTCTTCCCGTTTCGCCGGTGATTACCCCGAGGCGGGCTTGACCAAACGCGAAGTCGAGGTGCTGCTCGCGTGGCTTCGATCCGACACCAAGGCGCAGGTCGCGGCCGAGCTGTTCATCACCCCGGCCACCATCAACACGCATCTGGTGCGCATCCGCGACAAGTACGAGGCGGCGGGGCGTCCCGCGGGTACCAAGGCGGCGCTGGTCGCGCGTGCCCTGCAGGACGGATTGATCGAACTCGACGAGCTGTAGGGGTTCGCGCCGGTCATGCCGTGGCCGTGTGCCGGACCAGTTCCGCCTGCACGCCGCGAGCGGTGAGCACCGCCATCGTCGCGGTCATCAGATAACGGGCGAAGGAGACCGGGCGCACAGCGTCCAGGGTGTCGGTGGCGCCGCCTCCGGTGTCGAAACGGGCGGTCGCCGCGCCACCGGCCAAGACGAACCGCACGTCGACCCGGACGAAGCCGTCGGCTTCGACCACCACCTGCGCGACCGGCCGCTCCCCGCGGCGGCCACGCTCCCCGCGAGTGCCGCACTCCGGTGCGTCGGGGCGGTCGCGGATGGCGACCTCGCGCCCCGCCCATCCCCGCTCGGACGGCCGGGCCGGACGGTCGGCCGCGTCGTGGACCGCGTCGATGAGGTCGCTCAGCGCGCGATCGGCGACGGTGATCTCGTAGACGCCGGTTTCGTTCACACCGACAGTATCGGCCGTGCGGGCGGGGGAAGGTAGTCCTCGATTCCATCGACATGCCGAGCGGATCCATCCCCGTGCCGGGCGGGTCCCCACCCGCTGTCGATCGTTCGGCCGATTACCGCCTCGCCGCCGACGCGGGCACAATGCGCAAGAGCGCGGGCCGTGGCGGACGATCGCGGACGGCCCGGCGCGCCGGGGACGAGGTGAGGAGAGATCGGATGCCGCCGTACCCGAGGGCGGGCTGGGTGAGCGAGTCGTGGTGGGCCACGGACCCCGCCGAGCGGACGACCAGCCGCCGCGCGCTCGCGATCGCGTGGTCGAGGGCCGCCGCCGCGCCCAAACCCCGGCACAAGGAGTTCGTCGACGAGTTGACGGGGTGGGCAGGCCGGCTCGGCGACGGCCGGGACTGGGTGCGCGCCGGTTACGGACTGCTGGCGGCCTTCCTCGCCCGCACCGACAGCGCCGTGGACGAGCCGGAGGGCTGGCTGGCGGTGTCGCGTCTGTTCGCCGACTACGCCGACCCGCTGGCCCGCTTCACCGCCCAGTTCGCCGCGCAGGCACACCGATTCCGTCCGCGCGGCCTGCCGCACGCGCTCGGTGACTTGGTCAAGTGCTACGAGTTGCTGGTCCCGCCCGCGGTGCGGGCGGCGATGGTGCGCGAGCACGACGGCGGCCCGGGTGTGCTCGAATCCCGCTCCAGGGCCGACGAATTCGTGGCCGACCCGGACCGTCACCACGACGACTACCGCGCGCTGGCGATGCGCCGCTATGCCTCGGTGCTGCTGGAGAAGCTGGCCGATTTCGTCGACGACCCGCGCACCCGGGCGGCCTTCACCGAGCAGATCGAGGCGCTGTCGGTCTTCGGCGACCCGGAACAGCCCGCCCGCGCGCCGCTGCCCGAGGAGCGGGCCAGAGTCGAACAGCTGCTCGGCGAACGGATCCGCGCCGACGACACCCTGCGCGAGCACCCCGACCTGCCCGAGGCCTACCGGCGTGCCCGCCAGACGCTGCTGCGCTGGCAGGTGGAGGGGCGCGAGCTGGTCGACGCCAGGATCATCTACCGGAAGCTGACCTCGGCCCGGCTGGACGCGGGCCGCGCCGAACAGCGCCGGGCGGGCGTCGAGATCCCCGTCGACGCCGATGTGCTGCTGGCACACGCCGATCTCGCGGTGGAGGCGCCGGGCTATCGCGCGGTCCGTGACGCCCAGATCCTGTCCCGCGCCCACGCCTGCCTGTCCGGCTATCGCGCGCCGCGCCGGGACGGGACGGGGGACTGTTGGGAGAAACGGATGGCGCTGGCCGTGCTCGCCGGACCAGGACAACTGCCCGACGCGGACCCGGCGCAGGCGGTGCGCATCGCGTGGCGGCAGGGTTGTGCCTCGGCCGGAGCCCGGCGACCCGAGGGCGCGGTGTCGGCCTCGGCCGAGACGGCGGTCCGGCTGGTGGACGCCCTGCTGTTCCTGGCGGTCGGGCAGGTGGTGCAGACCGGCGATCGTCCTCGGCTGTCGCGCGGCACGCAGGCGGCTCGTACCGCCCAGCGGCAGGTCGAGGCCGAAACCCTGGTGGAGCAGCACGGATTCAGCGGTGAGGTGAAGCGGTGAGCGCGGCGGCGGGCACAGCGGTCCTGGTGATCGGTGAGCGCGGGCCGGTGAGCTGGTGGTCCGGGCGGGCGGCCGCGGTGCCCGCCGTCGAACTGCCACTCGGCCCCGGCATCACCGGGCGCGTCGATCCGGCGGTCCCGCATCGGCTGTTGTCCTGGACCGTCGAGGCGCAGGCCGCGCCGGAACCGCTCGGCGCCGCCCTCGACGACCGGGAACTGGCCGATCTGGTCCGTGTGCTGCGGGCACGCGGTTCGGCCGTCTACGCGCTGGAGTGCCCGGAGCTGAGCGAGCCGTGGCGGGCCCGTGCGCTGGTGGTGGCGGTGGACCGGTGGACCATGCGCCCGGTGCACCACGGCGCGCTGCTCGTCGACCGCGCCGTCGCCGCCCACGACACCGGGGAGCCGACGGCGGCGGGCCGGTCGTTCCGGCACGCCGGATACGCCTTCGACCAGTTCGCCGAGCACTGCCTCGACGGCAGGCTGTCCGCCCCGGCCGTCGAACTGCTCCGCCGGGCCGTGCCGCGGGCGGCCGCGCACGGGGTCACCGTGCCCGGCCTGCGGGAGGCGCTCGACGAGGCCGAGGTGATCGACCCGCTCGCCCTGCTCGACGCGGTGCGCCGCTGGTCGCTCGACGTCGACCTGCCCGGCGCGGTCGGGCTCGCGGCGACCCTCGGCGGTGAGTACGGCGCGGACCGCCGCGCATCCGAGGCGGCGGTCACCGAGCTCGAGCCGGTGCCGCTCGATCCGACCGTCCTGCCGCCACGCATCCTCGCCTGGTACGGCGCCCGTACCCCCGAACTGCGCGTCGAACATCATCCGGCGACCGCGCTCGTCCACCTCTCGGCGAGCCTGCTGCCCGGCGTCGATCCGTTCTGCCGCGAGGTCACCGACCTGCTGGCCTACGCCGCCGATCGCGAGACCGGGGCTCTGCTCGCCGTCACCGCCGTCGCCGTCGCGTCCGGCCGCGTCGTCGCCGCACTGCCCTCGGCCGGGCACGACCCGGCCCCCCTGCACGTCGGCTTGTTCGCCGCCGACGTCGCCCCCTCGGCCCTGCGCGCCGACCCGCTCGGCCGCGGTCTGGTCGACATCGACCGCGCCATGATCGACGCCTGGAACCAGCACCGCACCGCCATGGCCACCCTCGCCTCGGTGCGGGCAGGCGCTGGGGAAGCGGAACTGACCGAGGCGGGGCTGCGCTGCGAGGAACACCTGCTGCTGGCCGAATCGGCGACCCTCGACGCGCGGGACTTCGCGACCGGTCTGCTCGACGCGCTCGGGCACCGGGACGCCGAGCACACCGCGGACGGGCGACCCGCGGGACCGGACGGTCCCCGTGGCCTGCTGCGCGCCCGCCTCGCCGCCATCGCCGAGTACCTCGCGCTGTTGCGCCGTCCCGAGGTCGCCGCCGTCCCGCTCACCCTCACCGACCTCGTGCCCCCCGACGAGCAGGAGATCGATCGGGACGACATCGACGGCGACGCCATCGGGGGAGGCGGCACGGCGTGAGCGCCCCCGCGGCCCCGCCCGCCGCGGTGCTCGTGCGGGCCACCGATGCGGGGGACACCTACCTGACCTGGCGGTGGCTCGACGACCCCGCGCATCCCGAGTTCGCCGTCCTCCCGGCGGCCTCGGTCGGCGCGGCGGGGGAACTGCTGGCCGCGGCGCTGCCAACGGCCCTGCCCGGCGAGACCCCGGCCGAGGGGGTGCGCCGGGCTTTGACCCGAGGCCCCTTCGCCACACCGGCGGCGGAGCGGGAGCTGTCGGCCGCGCTCACCGAGACCGTCTTCCCGCCCCGGCTGCGCGAGCAGATCGCGGCGCGGGCGCGTGCCGGTGAGCGCGTGCTGGTGCGGCTCACCCCGAGCCCCCGCCTGGCCCGCATCCCGTGGGAGCTGTTGTTCGTCACGGCCGGGCGGCGACTGCTCGAGGTCGCCGAACTCGTCCACGAGCCGCCCGCCGCCGTGCACGCCGAACGGCCGAGACTGCCCGAGCAGTGGCAGCGGGTGCGCGGGCGGCCCGTCCTGTTGGTGATCGATCCGCCGATGCCGCGCGGGGCAACCGGTCTCGGCCCGGTGCTGGATCGCGCCGATCAGGTGCTGTTCGCGCGCCGGTTGTCCGAGCTCGCCGCCGCGGGCAGACTGCCGAGGGCCGAGCGCGCCGACGCCATCCGATCCACCACCCGGCTCGACCTGCACAAGGCACTCGCGACGCCGCGTTCCCGGCTGTTCTTTCTCGGCCACGTCTCCGCCCGTGCGGACGAGCCCGGCTCGGCGGCACTGCACCTGTCCGACACCGCCCGCATCTGGGGGACGGCCACCCCGCTCGGCAGGCCGGGACCCGATGGCAGGCCGCGCGCCGACCCGGACGCCCATCGCCCGTTCGCGGCCCTCGACCTGTTCCTCGGCACCGTCGACGCCGACGAGCGGGTGTGGCGCCGCTACGGCGACGCCGGACCCCAACGGGGACACGAGCTCTGGCCCATGCCGGCCCGGGTGGCGCTGATCGCCTGCGACGGCCACGCCGACTTCCGCGCCGAGGAGACCTTCGGCCTGGTCGTGGCCATGATCCACGCGGGCGCCGAGCTGGTCACCACCACCCGCTGGACGCTGCCCGCCGACCGCGAGTTCCGGGGGCTCCCCGGCGCGCGGGCCGACACCCGCCCGGTCACCGAGCTGGCCCTGCGCGTCGACGCCGCCCACGAGACCGCCGACCCGGTGGCCGATCTCACCGCCTGGCAGCGTGCGCGGCTGCGGGCCTGGAGCACCGGCGCCGCCGACCCGGCCGACGGCACACCCCTGGTCTGGGCGAGCCCGACCCACACGGTCGCACCCGCCCGCGCCGTCGTGGCCGCGCGCCCCCCGGGGGGGGCGGGGGGGGCCCCCGCCCCCCCCCCCCCGCCCCCCCCCCGCACGAGGGGGGGGGGGCGGGGGGGGGG
>NZ_JARWRU010001178.1 GCF_029867845.1 Nocardia farcinica
CGCCCTCGCACCAGACGCACCCCACCCCCGTCGCGGCGGGGTGGGCTATTTGCCCTGCGCCGGGGGCTTAACGGCCCCGTGCGGGGCCGTCCGCCCGTGCCTGGCACGGCCGTCCCCCGACTGCCGCGATGAACGCCTTCACCCTAGGTCGGCCGGGGGCGCGCGTCGAGAGCGAGCGCGGCGGACGGGAGACGGTCAGGACGCCGGAGCGGGCGCGCGATGGTGCGCGGCCAGCCCGCCGAGCGCGAGGACGGCGACCGCGAGCAGGGCGATCACCCCGGCGAGCACGATCAGTCCCATGGTCAGGGAGATGTAGCCCTGAGTGCGCGGATCGAGGAACGGATACGGGTACCAGTCGGCCAGCGGCCCCCTGACCAGCGTGTAGACCGCGTAGAGCGCGGGGTGGAGCAGCCAGCCACCGATGACCCGGCCGGTGACGGCGAGCGCGACCGGGGCGACGACCCAGTCGGTGGCCAGCACGAGCGGCAGGATGCGGTGCAGGATGTCGTTGATCCACCGCTCGGTGAGCATGACATCGACGTCGGCGAGCAGGACGGCGTAGACCACGCCGGTGATGGTCAGGTAGAGCGTGGCGGCGCCGCGCACGAGTTGCCAGCGCGCGCCCCTCGGATCGCGCAGGCCGCCGACGAGCAACACGACCACCCCCAGCGCGGCGGACTGGATGGTGAAGTAGCTCAGGTAGTTGCCGATGGAGAAATCGCCACTCGCCCCTGGCTCCCGCAACGGTATCCAGAGCAGCGCCATGAGACCGAGCAGGGCGAAGGCCACGCGCGAGCACCCGATCCATCGCGCGGTGCCCGAACCGGCGTCCATGGGCCAGATCTTCGCACACCGACGCCGCCGCGACCGGTAGATCACCTCACACCGCGAACGATCGGCTATCGATCCCCGTGGCCGCGCCCGGAGGTCACCCCGGCCCGCCCGGTAGTCTGGATGGGCAATGACCAGGACAGCCACCACCGGAACCCGCGAGCTCCGCACCCGCCTGGCGAATCTCTCCCTCCGTGACGAACACCGGCTCCGCCGCAGGCTCGACCGCGCACGGGCCGCCGATCTCGACGAGATCGCCGCCGAGATCGCCGCGGCCGAGGCGCGCATCGAGTCACGGCGGGCCTCGGTCCCCCGGATCAGTTACCCCGAGCAGCTGCCGGTCAGCGCGCGCCGCGACGACATCGCCGCCGCCATCGCCGCCAACCAGGTCGTGGTGGTGGCCGGTGAGACCGGTTCCGGCAAGACCACCCAGATCCCCAAGATCTGCCTCGAACTCGGGCGCGGCATCCGGGGCGTGATCGGCCACACCCAGCCGCGCAGGCTGGCCGCGCGCACGGTGGCCGAGCGGATCGCCGAGGAGCTGGGCACCGAACTCGGTGAGACGGTCGGCTACACCGTCCGCTTCACCGATCAGGTCTCCGAGCACACCCTGGTCAAGCTCATGACCGACGGCATCCTGCTGGCCGAGATCCAGCGCGACCGATTGCTGCGCCGCTACGACACGATCATCATCGACGAGGCGCACGAGCGCAGCCTCAACATCGACTTCCTGCTCGGCTACCTGGCCCAGCTGCTGCCCCAGCGCCCGGACCTGAAGGTGATCATCACCTCGGCCACCATCGACCCCGAGCTGTTCGCCCGGCACTTCGCCGGCCCGGACGGCACGCCCGCGCCGATCGTGGAGGTCTCCGGCCGGTCCTACCCGGTGGAGATCCGCTACCGGCCGCTGAGCCTGGAACTGCCCGCGGGCGACCCAGGCGATCTCGACGACCCCGACGACGAGCCGGCCGACGACACGGCCACCGTGGTGGACCGCGACCCGGTCGACGCCATCGGCGAGGCGGTGCTCGAGCTGTTCGACTCCGGTGACGGCGACATCCTGGTCTTCCTCTCCGGCGAACGCGAGATCCGCGACACGGCCGACGCCCTGCGCGAGCTGAAGCTGCCGAACACCGAGATCCTGCCGCTCTACGCCCGGCTGTCGGCGGCCGAGCAGCACAAGGTGTTCGCCCCGCACACCGGCCGCCGGGTGGTGCTGGCGACCAACGTGGCCGAGACCTCGCTGACCGTGCCCGGCATCCGCTATGTGATCGACCCCGGCACCGCCCGCATCTCCCGCTACTCGGTGCGCACCAAGGTGCAACGGCTGCCGATCGAGCCGATCTCCCAGGCCTCGGCCCGCCAGCGCTCCGGCCGCTGCGGTCGCGTCGCCGACGGCATCTGCATCCGGCTGTACTCCGAGGAGGATTTCGAATCCAGGCCTGCGTTCACCGAACCGGAGATCCTGCGCACCAACCTGGCGGCGGTCATCCTGCAGATGACCGCGCGCGGGCTGGGCGACATCGAGAAGTTCCCGTTCGTGGAGGCCCCCGACCGGCGGGCCATCCGCGACGGCATCGCCCTGCTCCAGGAACTGGGCGCGCTGGCCGGTCCCGAGTCCGGCGCCGGGTCGCACGACGGGCATGAGGTGCGCGTCTCGGACGGCGACACCGGGCCCGAACCCGCCGCCGCCTCGCAGCGGCAGGCCGGATCCGGGGGCCGCGGCCGGACGAGGGGTTCGTCCCGCGGGCGCGGCCGCGAGGGTGCTGGCGGCATGGCGCTCACCCCGATCGGCCGGGAGATGGCCCAGTTGCCGGTGGACCCGAGAATGGCGCGCATGCTGGTGCAGGCGCACCGCAACGGCTGTCTCAGCGATGTGCTGGTCATCGTCGCGGCCCTGTCCATCCAGGACGTGCGCGAGCGGCCGGCCGACCACCAGCAGGCCGCCGACGCCCGCCACGCCCGCTTCGTGGTGGAGGGCTCGGACTTCCTGGCCTTCCTCCGGCTGTGGGACTACCTCACCGAACAGCGGAAAACACTGTCGTCCAACCAGTTCCGGCGCATGTGCCGGGAGGAGTTCCTGCACTACCTGCGCATCAGGGAATGGCAGGACCTGCACGGCCAGCTGCGCACCATCACCCGCGGGCTCGGCTGGCACTCCGAGCGCCGCGACCCCGCCGCGGCCCGGCGCGCCGCGCCCGGGCAGCACGCGGAGTCCGAGGGCGCCGGGTCGAGAGGTCCAGGGGCGGGCGCCGCGCAGCCAGGGGGGACCAGGGCGAAAGGCGCCAAGGGCAGGCGCTCCGGCTCACAGCGGGTCCCGGCCCGGCCGAGTGCGGCGCGGGACGGCGAATCCGTTGTGCCGGAAGGTGATTGGGACGCCACCGCGATCCACCAGTCACTGCTGGCCGGCATGCTCTCCCACATCGGCGTGCGGGAAGCCGACTCACGGGAGTTCCTCGGCGCGCGCGGCGCCAAATTCATGATCTTCCCCGGCTCCTCGCTGGCGAAGAAACCGCCCCGCTGGGCCATGGCCGCCGAACTGGTGGAGACCTCCCGGCTGTGGGGAAGGATGGCCGCGCGGGTGGAACCGGAGTGGGCCGAGCGGCTGGCCGGGCACCTGGTCAAGCGCACCTACTCCGAGCCGCACTGGTCGGCCAAGCGCGGCGCGGCGCAGGCCTACGAGCGGGTCACCCTCTACGGCGTCCCGTTGGTCACGCGACGCCCGGTCGACTACGGGCGCATCGACCCGGAGCACTCCAGGGAGCTGTTCATCCGGCACGCCCTCGTCCAGGGCGAGTGGCGCACCGAGCACGCGTTCTTCCACCGCAACCGCGCGTTGCTCGACGACGTCGCCGATCTCGAGCATCGGGCCAGGCGCCGCGACATCCTCGTCGACGACGAGGTGCTGTTCGAGTTCTACGACAAGCGCATCCCCGCCGAGGTCGTGTCGGCGCGGCACTTCGACGGCTGGTGGAAGAAGACCGGACGCGAGGACCCCGAACTGCTGGACTTCACCACGCAGACGGTGGTCAACGAGTCCGCGGCCGCGCTTGACCCCACCGACTTCCCCGACGCCTGGCGGCAGGGCGAGCTGAGCTTCCCGCTGACCTACCAGTTCGAGCCAGGGCAGGACGACGACGGCGTGACCGTGCGCATCCCGGTCGAGCAGCTGGCGCACGTGCGGCCGGTCGGCTTCGACTGGCTGGTGCCCGGCCTGCGGGCCGAACTGGTGGGCGCGCTGATCAAGACGCTGCCGAAATCGTTGCGCCGCAGCGTGGTTCCGGCACCCGACTTCGCCGCGGCGGCCCTGGCGGCGCTCACCCCGCGCGCCGAGCCGCTGCGCGTCGGCCTGGCCAGGGAGCTGTCCCGGCTCGGCGGGGTCACCATCACCCCCGCCGATCTCGATCCCGAGGCGCTGCCCCCGCACCTGCGCATGACCTTCGCCGCCGTCGACCGCTCGGGCACGGTGCTGGCCACCGGCAAGAACCTGACGGAGTTGAAGTCGGCGCTGGCCGAACAGGTCTCGAAGTCGGTGGCCCGGGCGACCGCGGGCGCCGAACGCGCCCCCGCGACGGTGTGGACCTCCGAGTCGCTAGGCACCGTCCCGGAGACGGTGCGCAGGCAGGTAGCCGGCCAGACGGTGACCGGCTATCCGGCGCTGGTGCCGGAGGGCGACGGCGTCGCGGTGCGGGTGCTCAGCTCACCGGCCGAACAGGCCGCCGCCATGGCTTCGGGGACGAGGGCGCTGGTGCTCGCCGCCGTCCCGACCTCGGTGCGCGCGGTCACCGCCGGACTCCGGCCCGCCGACCGGCTCGCGCTGAGCCAGAATCCGTACGGCTCGCTCGACGCTCTCGTGGCGG
>NZ_JARWRU010001179.1 GCF_029867845.1 Nocardia farcinica
GTCCTCGTCCTGGCCGGAGGCCGCGCCCGCCACGATCGGGTGGCTCTGGCCGTAGTCCAGGTCGATCACGTCGGCGACCACGACGGTCACGTTGTCGGGGCCGCCGCTGCGCAGCGCCAGCTCGATGAGCCGGTCGGCGCACTCGTCGGTGGTGCCCTCACGCATGGTGTTGGCGATGGTCTCGTCGCTCACCACATCCGACAACCCGTCCGAGCACAGCAGATAGCGATCGCCCGCGCGAGCCTCGCGCATGATCAGCGTCGGCTCGATCTCGTTGCCGGTCAGCGCGCGCATGATCAGCGAGCGCTGCGGATGGGTGTGCGCCTGCTCGGCGGTGATCCTGCCCTCGTCGACCAGCGACTGCACGAAGGTGTCGTCGCGGGTGATCTGGCTCAGCTCGTCGCCGCGCAGCAGATAGGCGCGGGAGTCGCCGATGTGGGCGAGGCCGAGTTTCTTGCCCGCGAACAGGATGGCGGTGAGCGTGGTGCCCATGCCGTCGAGTTCGGGCTCCTCCTCGACCTGGTCGGCGATGGCGGCATTGCCCTCGCGCACCGCGCGGTCGAGCTTGCCGAGCAGGTCGTCGCCTGGTTCGTCGTCGTCGAGATGGGCGAGCGCGGCGATCATCAGCTGCGAGGCGACCTCGCCTGCCGCGTGGCCGCCCATGCCGTCGGCGAGTGCGAGGAGACGGGCGCCCGCGTAGACGGAATCCTCGTTGTTGCCTCGGACGAGACCGCGGTCGCTGCGCGCTGCGTAGCGGAGAACAAGTGTCACGGTCGGAGCTCGATCACTGTCTTGCCGACCCGGACCGGAGTGCCGAGCGGAACACGGACGGGCGTGGTGACTTTCGCGCGATCCAGATAGGTGCCGTTGGTGGAGCCGAGATCCTCGACGTACCAGTCGTCACCCCGCGGCGAGAGTCGTGCGTGCCTGGTTGAGGCGTAGTCATCGGTGAGTACCAGCGTCGAGTCGTCCGCGCGACCGATCAGCACCGGCTGGGTGCCGAGCGTGATGCGGGTGCCGGCGAGTGAACCTTGAGTCACCACAAGATATTTGGCGCCCTTCTGGCCTCGACGCAGGGATGGCAGCACCGCGGAACCGCGTGCGGCCCTGGGCTGGATCCGAATGCCGGATGCCGCGTAGATGTCGCTGCGCAGAGTCCGCAGCACGGCCCAGACGAACAACCACAGCAACAGCAGGAAGCCAGCGCGGGTCAATTGCAGGATCAGTCCCTGCACGGCTTTCCACCTCCTGCGTCGACCATGGATGTTCCGGTGCCATCGGTGCGGATCGGCCGACCCCCACACGACTGCCTCCCGCGGGACTCCGGTCGGAGCCGCGCGTAGGCAGCATCATAGGGGTGTCGGCCGATTTCGATGACCGCGAGCTTACGGGATCACACGATTCGGATCAGGATCTCCGAATGTCCGGCCCGGATCACGTCGCCGTCGGCGAGTTGCCAGTCCTGCACCGGTGAACCGTTCACCAGAGTGCCGTTGGTCGAACCGAGATCGGAGAGCATGGCCGTCTGGCCGTCCCAGCGGACCTCGATGTGACGGCGCGAGACGCCGGTGTCGGGCAGCCGGAAATGCGCGTCCTGACCACGCCCGATGATGTTGGAGCCCTCACGCAACTGGTAGGTGCGGCCGCTGCCGTCGTCCAACTGGAGCGTGGCGGAGTAACCCGCGCCTGCGGCCGGGGCGCCGCCGTAGCCGGGCGCGCCGTAGCCGGGCTGCTGGCCGTAGCCGGGCTGTTGCGGGTAGCCCCCGCCCGCGGCCGGAGCAGGCGCGGCCCCCTGGCCGCCGTAGCCGGGCGCGGCCTCCTCGGCGCCGTATCCGGGCTCGCGGTAGCCGGGGTCGGCGTAGCCGGACTGGCCGTAGCCCGCCTGCTGCGGCTGGCCGTAACCCGGATCGGCGTAACCCTGGTCGCCGTAGCCGCCCTGCTGGCCGCCCGCGGGCTGGCCGTAGCCGCCGCCCTGGCCGTAGCCCTGGTCGCCGTAGCCCTGGGGGCCGCCTGCGGGCTGGCCGTAGCCGGGATCGCCGTAGCCGGGCGCCGCGCCACCCTGGGCGTAGCCCTGGTCGCCGCCGTAGCCGGGCTGCTCGTAGCCCTGCTCGCCGTAGCCGCGGCCGTAACCGCCCTGCTGGCCGTAGCCGGGAGCGCCACCCTGCTGGTACTCGCCCTGCTGGTAGTCACCCTGCTGGTAGTCACCCTGCTGGTAGTCGTAGCCGTTCTGGTAGTCGCCGTAGCCCTGGCCGGACTCCGGCGCGCGATAGTCGGCGCCTGCGCCGTATCCGCCCGCGCGGCCGTACTCGTCGGGGTAGCCGTTCGGGCCTGCGGCGGGACGACCCGCGGGCGGCGGAGCGTACCCGCGATTACGTGGATCGGACTCCGCGGGCTCACGGCTCGGGTCGTAGCCAGAGTTCTGCGTCATGGGGCCAGCTCCTGGGTGCGGGTGTGCGATTCGTTGTGGCGTCGGTTCCGGGTGCGGGGCCGGGGAGCCCCGGCGACCGACGTCGGGATCGACGCGGCCGCTCACCCTGAACTGTCCGGTGTGCAGCGTAGGTGATGCCTCGAACGCCACGTGTACTTCGCCGTAGGTCTGCCACCCTTGATCGCGGATGTAGTCCTGGAGATGTTTGGCGAACGCGCGGGTGGTGAGGTCGTGATCGGCGTCCAGTTGCTGGTGGTCGGCGGGGCTGATGGTGATCACATAACTGTTGGGCGCCAACAGATGACCGCCACCGACGTCCTGCACGTTGTCGGCGGCTTCGCGCTGCAGCGCCGCCTCAACCTCCTGGGGCACCACGCTGCCCCCGAAGACCCGGGCGAACACGTCACCGACGGCGCCCTGCAGGCGACGCTCGAATCGCGAGACGATGCCCATCACGGCCTCCCTTCGGTGAGCGTCTTCCTTCGGACATTCCCAGCTCTATAACAACGACGCACGCACCGGGCGTGTCGTCGAACGGCCACGTCCACTGCATGATATCCGCGAACCGGCCGGGCCGATTCGCTACATCGGTAACTCTCGGCAACTCCGCAGGGTTCCCCGGTCGGCATCCGTCCCGCTCACAGCGTTGAAGAACCGCCTCTGACCTGCTGATTTCATATTGCGTCGATCGGCGTGTTACTGTCTTCGAGTCGCTCGGGCGAGTGGCGGAATGGCAGACGCGCTGGCTTCAGGTGCCAGTGTCCGAAAGGACGTGGGGGTTCAAGTCCCCCTTCGCCCACACAGACGAATGAGGCCGGGAACTCCACGAGTTCCCGGCCTCATTCGCGCTACCGGTTCGCGCACAGGCGAGCACCACATGCGGGTGTCCCGCCGAATCTAGACTGGACGGTCGTGCGTATCGCGACCTTCAACATCAACGGAATCCGGGCGGCGCAGCGGCGCGGGTTCGAGAAGTGGCTGCGCGATCGCGCGCCGGATGTGGTCGCCCTGCAGGAGGTGCGGGCGCCGGCGGCGGCCGTCCCGGACGGCGTGTTCGGTGATCACCACCTGGCCTACGAGCAGGGGAACGTGCCGGGGCGCAACGGGGTCGCGGTGCTGACCAGGGTGCCGCCCGCCGCCGTGCGGACCTGGAGTGGCGCGGTGCTGTCGCGCGAGCCGGGCGAGGACCATCTCGACACCGTTCCCACCGAGGCCGTGCCGCTGGCGCGCGGGCTGCGCGAGTTCGCCGGGCAGGGCCGCTACGTGGAGGTCGATCTCGCGGACGCGCCGATCACCGTCGCCTCGCTCTACCTGCCCAAGGGCGGGCTGCCCGCGCACCTGCAGAAGCCGGGGCGGATGCGGGAGGCGCCCGACGGCGGTGCGCGCTACGAGCGCAAGATGCGCTTCCTCGACGCCTTCGCCCGCCAGCTCGCCCGGTCCAGGCGCGCGGCGCGGGCGCAGGGGCGGGAGCTGCTGCTGATGGGGGATCTGAACATCGCGCACACCCGGCTGGACGTGCGCAACTGGCGGCGCAGCAATCAGGCCGAGGGGTTCCTGCCGGAGGAACGGGCCTGGTTCGACTCGATCCTGTCCCCGCGCACGCTCGTCGACGTGGTGCGCGCCCGCCATCCCGGGGTGGCGGGGCCGTACTCGTGGTGGTCCTGGCTCGGGCAGTCGTTCGCCTCGGACGTCGGCTGGCGCATCGACTACCACCTGGCCACCCCCGCCCTCGCCCGGGCGGCCCGCACCGCGGGCACCGACCGGGATCCGGCCCCGGACTGCCGGATCAGCCACCACCCCCCCGTGGTGGTCGACTACGACCTGACGGCCCTGCCGACACCGTCCGCGCCGCGCCGGGCAGCGGCGGTCCGCGCCGATCTGTTGCCCTGAACGAGAACCTGTTCTAGTTTTCTCCCATGCGCAGATTCGACGGTCGTCGCGTCCTGGTCACCGGAGCGGGCTCCGGCATCGGACAGGGCATCGCCCTGCGGCTGCTGGCCGAGGGGGCCACGCTGGTGGCCGCCGACATCGACACCGAGGGGCTGGCGGCCACCGAGGGCAAGGCGGGCGAGGACGCGGGCCGCCTGCACACCACCCGCGTGGACATCACCGCGCCGGAGTCGGTCGGCGCCGCGCTCACCGAGGCGGTCGAGCATCTCGGTGGCCTGGACGTGCTGGTCAACGCCGCGGGCATCCTCAAGCCCGCGCGGACCCACGAGATGCCGCTCGAGGCGTGGAACCAGGTCATCACCGTCAACCTCACCGGCACGTTCCTGGTCACCCGGGCGGCGCTGCCCGCGCTGGTCGAGTCGGGGCACGGCGTGGTGGTGAACCTGTCGTCCACCTCGGCCTTCAGCGCCGCGCCCTATCTGGCCGCCTACGCGGCCTCCAAGGGCGGCGTGAACGCCTTCACCCACGCCATCGCGCTGGAGTACGCCAAGGACGGCCTGCGCGCGGTCAACATCGTGCCGGCGGGCATCACCAGCGGCATCACCACCAAGTCGATCATGGAGCAGCCCGACGGCGCCGACTTCAGCCTCTTCGCCCGTCAGGTCGGCTGGCTCGACGGCGGCAAGCTCGGCTCGCCGGAGGACATCGCGGGCGTGGTCGCCATGGTGGCCTCCGACGACGGCCGCTACATGACCGGCTGCGAGATCCGCGTCGACGGCGGCGCGCTCATGTGAGAGCCGCCCGCTCCCGAGCCGGGGGCGGAGCTCAGTGTTCGCGCGCGGCCAGTAGCGCGGCGGCCCTTGGGCCGGTGCCGAGGCCGTGGCGCACCATCTCCAGGGTCCGGTCGATCGCGGCCTCGTGCTGCTGTGGCGTCAGGTGCCGCAGCGCGCCGTCGACGATCAGCAGGGCCATCCCGTGCACCGCGGCCCAGGCCGCGTACTCGGCGTCCGCGCGGCGCGCCGGATCGGTGAAACCGGCCTCGACCATCTCGTCGAGCAGGCTCGACAGCAGCACGAACGAGGGGGCGTTCCATTCTTCGGGGCCGCTGGGCTCCCGATTGCAGAACGCGGTGCGGAACAATCCCGGCTCGCGCCGGGCGAAGGTGATGTAGCCGCGCCCGATCGCCGAGAGCCGTGCCACCGCGTCCGCGTCCGGCGGCAGGCCGGCCAGCGTCTCGCCCATGGCCGCGAACAGCGTCTGCTGCGCCTGTTCCTGGGCCGCGTCGAGCAGTTCGTCGTGATTGGTGAAGTGCCGGTAGGCGGCGGTCGGGGTCACCCCGACACGCCGGGCCGCCGCGCGAACTGTCACCGCCTCTGGACCACCGGTCTCCGCCAACTCGGCCGCGGCTCTGACCAGGGCATTCCTCAGGTCCCCGTGGTGATAGCGGCGGGTTTTGGCGGTGGTCGTCACGCCTTTGATGTTGACACCTGTGCACATTCGGTGGCAAGTTAACGCCTGCAAAGTTGTCACATGTAAACATGTGCGATCGGAAGGGCACCAGATGTTCGACAACCTGGGCAGATTCATCGTCCGGCGGGCTCGCTGGGTACTCGTCGCCAGCGTGCTCGCGCTGGTCGCGGGCGCGGCACTCGGCGTCAGCGCCTTCGCCAAGATGGACTCCGGCGGGCAGCAGGATCCGAACGCCGAATCCAGCCGCGCCGCCGCCGCGCTGACCGAGCACTTCGGCGCGGGCACCGACTACGTGTTCCTGGTCCGCGCCGTCGACGGCGATGTGGACAGCCCCGAGACGGCCGCGTTCGGCCGCGAGCTGACCCGCGAACTCGCCGCCGACCCGAGGCTGACCGACATCGTGTCCTACTGGGAGACCGGCGCGCCCGCCATGCGCGCCACCGACGGCGCGGCCGCGGTGATCCTCGCGGGCGACCCCGATCCGGGATCCACCGACGAGGCCGAGCAGATCATCGCGGACTACCGGGCCGACGGACCGGTGGCGCTGGTCCAGGTGGGCGGCTTCGAGCCCACCTTCCACGCCATCAGCACCCAGATCGGCAAGGACCTCGGCATGGCCGAGGGGATCGCGGTGCCGATCATCCTGACGCTGCTGGTGCTGGCCTTCGGCAATGTGGTCGCGGCGGCCCTGGTGCTGCTCACCGGCGGCATCGCCATCCTCGGCACCTTCGCCGAGCTGTCGGTGCTCGGCTCGCTGACCGACGTCTCGATCTACGCGGTCAACCTGACCACCGCGCTCGGCCTCGGCCTCGCCGTCGACTACGGCCTGCTGATGGTCAGCCGCTTCCGGGAGCGCCGCGCCGGGGGCGCGAGCACCGGTGACGCGGTCGTGGCCGCGGTGGCCACCTCGGGGCGCACCATCGCCTTCTCCGCCGCGACCGTGGTGGCCGCGCTGTCCTCGCTGGTGATCTTCCCGCAGTACTTCCTGCGTTCCTTTGCCTACGCGGGCATCGGTGTGGTGGCGATCTCGGCGCTGGCGGCGGTGCTCACCCTGCCCGCCCTGCTGGTCGTGCTCGGCGACCGATCCGACGCGCTGCGGGTGCCCGGCGTGCGCGGCCTGCGCGGTGACGCGGCGCCGTTCTGGGCCGGGGTGGCGCGCACCGCGATGCGCAGGCCGCTGCTGACCGGCCTGCCGGTGGTGCTGATCCTGTTGCTGGCCGCCGCGCCGCTGGCCGGGGTGCGTTTCGGCACGCCGGACGACCGGGCACTGCCGACCAGTGTGGAGGCCCGTCAGGTGGGCGACGCCATGCGCACCGAGTTCGCAGGCGGCGAGCAGGGCACGCTGACGGTGGTGATCCCCTCGGCCCTCGACGCCGGGCCGCTGGCCGAGTACGCCGCCGCGTTGTCGCGGGTCGAGCGGGTCGGTGCGGTGGATTCGGCGGCGGGCACCTTCGCCGGCGGCACGCTGGTCGCCAGTTCTCCCGCCGATCTGCGTTTCGCGCGGCCCGGCGCCCAGCGCCTGGACGTGCGCACCGAACTCGACCGCGACTCGGCCGAGGCGAGGGCGCTGGTTGACCGGGTGCGCGAGGTGCAGGCGCCCGCGGGCGTCACGGTCCTGGTCGGCGGTGACGCCGCGGAACTGCGGGACAGCCTCACAGCCATCGGCTCCCGGCTCCCGGTGGCGCTGGGCTGGATCGTGCTGACCACCTTCGTGTTGTTGTTCCTGTTCACCGGCAGCGTGGTGCAGCCGCTGCGGGCGCTGGCGTCGAACGCGCTGAGCCTGGCGGCCACGCTGGGGCTGATGGTGCTGGTCTTCCAGGAGGGTTTCCTGTCCGGCCCGCTCGGTTTCACCCCCGCCTCGCTGGACGTGTCGATGCTGCTGCTGTTGTTCTGCATCACCTTCGGGCTGTCCATGGACTACGAGGTGTTCGTGGTCAGCCGGATCAAGGAGCTGCACGACGGCGGGGCCGACAACGAGACGGCCGTGGTCGAGGGCGTGGCCCGCACCGGCAGGCTGGTCACCACGGCGGCGGCGCTGATCTCGATCAGCTTCCTGGCCTTCGTCACCAGCGACGTGCGGTTCATCCAGTTCTTCGGTCTCGGCGCCGGGCTGGCCATCCTCATCGACGCCACCCTGGTGCGCGGGGTGCTGGTGCCGGTCACCATGCGCCTGCTCGGCCGGGCCGCCTGGTACGCGCCGAGGCCGTTGCGCCTGGTGCACGCCAGGGTCGGTCTGGCGGAGGCCTGACCGCGAAACCCCTTGTCGGAGTTCGGATGAGGCGAAGATCACAGTTTCGGTCTCCGGTTGCGTGCGCGCTGCTGAAAGCGATCACGGCGGCCGGGGGGCGAGTGCGGAATCGGGGATCTGGTTACCTTCGGGACTGCGCGCTCGGAAGTCGCAAGAATGCGATCGAACAGTATGCGAGTCGGCGATTCCGCTCATAAACAAACTGAAAGTATTTTTTGTAGGTTGAAACTTTCAGCTACTGAGCTGTTGGTCGTAAATCGCCAGGTGGAGGGCCTGTGTATCGCATACCGAAATATCCGAGCCGCACAGGTTAACCATCAGATTCCGTGGACGGATCTATGGAAAGTGCATCCGCTGGAGCATCCGCATGAGCGTTCAACCGTGCGTCCGGCGGGCGGAGGCGGCGCGGGCCGCGGGCGCTGGCCGTTAGCTGACCGATGGTCGGAAGGTGTACTCCCCGGGGGTAACTGGAGCGTAATCGGAACGGTCCACCCGGGCGGACATGGGGTTGCGCGGGGGTAACGATTGTGTAGAGTCGACGGCAACGCTGGCCGCAGCTGAGCTGGACTCGCTGCGGCCAGCGGAACTCAAATGGGGGAGCTCGCACCGCAATTCGCAGGAAGCGGTTGCTGTTTATTCCCTCGGTAGCTCACAGGCCCGGTGTGCTCGCCGTTGGCTGTCCGTTCATCTGCCCGTCACCCAGGAACTCCTGCCTGCTCCCGTCGGCCTCCGCCGCCCGCTTCCCGAGCACGAAGACGTAGGCGAGGAACACCGCCTCGGCCGCGAAGCCGATGGCCAGCCGCACCGGGGTCGGCAGGGTGCTCGGCGTCACATAACCCTCAAGCAGGCCGGAGACGAACAGCACCGCCACCAGGCCGAGCGCCACCGTCGCGGTCGCCCTGCCCTGCCGCGCCAGCGCCTCCAGCCTGCTCCGCCTGCCCGGGTCGACCAGCGTCCAGCCCAGCTGGAGTCCCGCGCCGCCCGCCACGAAGACCGCGGTCAACTCCAGCATGCCGTGCGGGAGGATGAAGCCGAAGAAGGCGTCCAGCCTGCCCGCGTCGGCCATCAGGCCGCCGCTCACGCCGACGTTCAGCGCGTTCATGAACAGCAGGTACACCGCGGGCAGGATCAGCACACCGGTGAACAACGCGATCGCCGAGACCCAGGAGTTGTTCGTCCACACCTGTGCGGCGAAGGCGTCGTTGGGGTGTTCGGTGTAGTAGGTCTCGAAGGCGCCGCCCGGCGCGGTCAGCATGCTGTGGTCGTCCGGGATGCCGAACAGCTTCCTGGCCCGGCCCGAGCCGGACACCCAGGTGCCGAGTCCGGCCGCCACCGCCAGGAAGCTCGCCGCCACCGCGACCCACCACGGCCACGCCCGGTACACCGCCGCGGGAAAGGTGTGGGTGAAGAACCGGACGATCTGGGCGGCGGAATCGGTCCTTGTGCCCGCCACCCGCACCCGCGCCCTGGTCAGGATCGCGCTCAGGCCCGCGATCAGCTGCGGGTCGGGGGTGTGCGCCTGCAGGCGGGCCAGCTGCTGGGAGGTGCGCCGGTAGAGCACGAGCAGCTCGTCGGCCTCGGGCCCGGTGAGTTTGCGCTTGCGGGCCAGCTGGTCGAGTCGAAACCAGGACGCCCGATGTGCGTAACTGTATGCGTCTACGTCCATGTCGGTTGCCTCCCGCTGCCGCCGGTCGAAAGAATGCTGACGAGATGGCCGAATTCACCACCGGCGAGGCGGTCGCCCTCGAACTGCCGATCGCGCGCATCCCCACCAGGGCCGCGGCGTTCCTGCTCGACCTGCTCGTGCAGCTGACGCTCGCCTTCCTGCTGCTCGTCGGCCTCGGCGCGCTGTGGGGCAGCAGCGCGGACCAGGCCTGGGTCGACGCGGCCCTCGTCGTCGCGATGGTGACGGTCCTGGTCGGTTATCCGGTCGCCTGCGAGACCCTGCTGCGCGGGCGCACCCTGGGCAAGGCCGCGCTCGGCCTGCGGGTGCTGCGCGCCGACGGCGGTCCCATCGACTTCCGTCACGCCATGACCCGCGGCCTCACCGGCGCCATCGTCGATTTCTGGATCTTCGGCGGCTTCGGCGCCATCGCGGTGCTCACCTCGCTGTGCTCGCCCTCGGCCCGCCGGGTCGGCGACGTGCTCGCGGGCACCGTGGTGGTGCACGCCGACGCCCCGCTGCCCGCGCCGGCGCTGGCCCGCACCCCGCCCTGGCTGGCCGAATGGGCCGCGCGCCTGGACCTGACCGCCATCGGCGAGGATCTCGGCCTCGCGGTGCGCCAGTACCTCACCCGGTTGCCCACCCTGACCCCGCAGGCCACCGACGAGCTCGGCCACCGGCTCGCCGACGCGGTGTGCGCCCGGCTAGCGGTCGCACGGCCCCGGCAGTTCCCGCCGGTGCAGATCCTCGGCGCGATCCTGGCCGAACGGCAGCGGCGCGCGTTGACCCCGAGCGGCCCCGGCCTGGTGCGCACGCGCTGAGCGCCGGGCTCGCCCGTTCACAGCGAACCGGACCGCTTGAGCTCGAGGTACTCGTCGGCCAGCGCGCCGGGCACCCGGTCCGGCGCGGCCGCGACCACCGCGATCCCGCTGCGCCGCAGGGACTCGCGCACCAGCTCCCGCTCGGCGACAGCGGTCTCGGCGGCCGCGGCCAGGCACAGCTGGGCGAAGCCGTCGCGCCCCGCGGCGGCCGCGGCCAGATCGGGATCGGTCACCGAGACCACGAGCACGCGGTGGCGGTGGGCGAGCACCGGCAGCACCGGCAGCAGATTCTCCTCCACCACGGCGGCGTCGAGGCCGGTGAAGAGCACCACGAGGCAGCGCCGCCGCGCTCGCTCCAGCACCGCGCGCACCAGACCGGCGCAGTCGGTGTCGGTCAGGGTCGGGACGATGCCCGCCATCGCGTGCATGAGCTGCGGTTGCAGCCGCGGGGCGCGCGCGCCGCCCCCCCCGGCCCCCGGGGGGGGTGAAAAAAAGGCGGGG
>NZ_JARWRU010001180.1 GCF_029867845.1 Nocardia farcinica
GGGCCCCCGCCGCGGGCCCGGGTTGCGCCGCCTAGGGGGGGCCGGGGTTGCGGCCCCCGCGCCCCCCGCGCCGCCCCCCCGGCCTTGGGGGGCCCCCGGGGCCCTCTTCCCCCCGGGCCCGCACACATGCCGTCCGCCGGCTCGTCGCCGACCGGGGTCGCCGCGCGGGGCGCGTCCGCAACGCGCCCCCGGCGGGTCGTTGCTCAGTGCCTCGGCGGAGCGAACAGTCCCTCGACGGCGGTGATGAAGAAGGGGAAGTCGCCGGCGAACCGCTGGAGATCGCGATCGCGCTCGTAGCCGCCGAACCAGTACAGGCCGGGCTGGGAGTCGTCGCTGGGATCGATCCGGCGGAAGGCGCGGACCCAGCTGTCGACCCGGCCCGAGGCCACGGTGTAGGGCAGGGCGCGGGAGAAGACGGTCTCCTGGTCGGTGGCGGGGATGTCGTCGATGCGGACGGTGTCGAGGCCGCGTTGCAGGGCGCGCACGCGGCGGGCGATGTCGGTGCCGAGCGCGGTTCGTGCGGGCAGGTAGTTCGGCAGCAGCGCCACGGCCACGCCCGCGAGCAGGACGGCGACGCCGACCAGCGCGTAGCCGGAGGTGACGGCGAGGCCGACGGTGGCGATCAGGCCGGCCAGGGCCAGCGCGCCGCCGAACCAGTGGTAGGGGCCGGGACGCTTGCGGTCGACGAAGGTGCCGCGTCGCACCGAGTCGGCGATCATCGCGGTGCGCACCGAATCATGCTGCGCGCGACCGGAATCGCGCACTTCCTTCAGGGTGACCGCGTCCACGCCGTCGGGCAGCAGCGCGCGGTAGACGGCGCGCTCGTAGCCGCGCAACTGGTCGTCGGGGTCGTTGACCCTGGTGACACGCCAGTCGTCCTTGGCGATGCGGGTGATCCACAGGTAGCGGCGCACCGCGAGATCGACCACGGTGGCGGCGATGTCGATCGGGTCGACGTGCTCGTCGAGCAGCAGGCCCGCCTCGCCGGGCAGGACGCCCTCGGGGGAGACGAAGCGCACGTGCCCGTCGGCGCGATCCAGCGGGTCGAGCACCTCCGAGCCGGTCGCGGCGGACTCGTTCGCGCGCCTGGCCCGCCAGACCAGCCCGGCCAGCGCGGCGAGCAGCGCGGCCAGTGCGGTGAAGGCGATCACCACGGGGGTGCTGACCGAGAACGGGCCAGGCGCGTTGTGGTCGATGACGTCGGCGTTGGCGGGCACCGTGCCCGGCGGGATCTGCACGGTGAGATCGATGGCGTCGCCCTTGCGGATGTCGGTCTGCTCGAGGTGCAGCACGCCGATGGCCTCGGTGCGCACGTCGGCGCACGGGCGGGTGTTGCCGGGCGGGCCGAGGGTGCAGTCGACGATGGCCAGTTCGTAGCTCGGCGCGACGAGCGCCGCGCTGATCGCGGCGATGTCGGTGTCGACCACGCCGAGCCAGTGGAAGACCTGGCTGTTCGGGGCGTCGCCGACGGTGTTGTGCACCGAATAGCGGAAGGTGGACTCGCCGGGCGGGGCGATGACGGTGAAGCGGTCGTCGGCCGTGGTGGTGCTGCCGACGCCGGTGGTCTCGACGTCGGTGACCGCGAATCGGCGCTCGACGTCGGGCTCGACCTGTAGCCGCAGCGGCAGCGACATGCGGAACTCGTCCCCCTCCGGGACGGTCACCTTC
>NZ_JARWRU010001181.1 GCF_029867845.1 Nocardia farcinica
CCCACTGTGTATCCCCCCCCCTCCCGCCCCCGGGGGCGGGGGGGGCGGGGGCGCCCATGCCACCTTTGCCCCCCCATTCCCCCCCACACCGCCGCCCGCGCCGGCCCGCCCAACGCCCGCTACGTGGCGGGCGCCGTGCAGTTGTGGGTGGCGGGCACCCGCCCGTTCGGCCCCGTCGCCGTCCTGGTGCGCGAGACCGGCGCGGTGCACCTGCTGAGCACCTGGGACGAGGGCGTGCCCGAGGACATCCCGCACGAGAACCTCTACGGCCTGATGTGGAACCCGATGAACACCGTCGCGGTGCTGGCCGCCATCGACGGCGCACGAACCGCGCGGCGCGTCGGCACCGACGCGCTGTCACCGGGTTTCGCGAAACTGCTGCCCACCGCCTTCCCCGCCGCCGAGTTCGTCGACGGCGAGCAGGCCATGCGCGAGGCCCGCCGCGTCAAGACCCCCGAGGAGATCGCGACCCTGCGCCGCACGCTCCTGGTCGCCGAGGCGGGCCTGGCCGCCACCGTCGCCGCGCTCGCACCGGGCACCACCGAACACGGCCTGACCGGCGTGCTGCTGGAAGCCATGACCGCGGGCGGCATCAGCACCCCCGCCGCCCAGGACACCGTGTGGGCCACCTCACCGGAACACCCGTGGCGGCGCGCCGACGCCGACCGCCGGGTCCGCGGCGGCGATCTGGTCGCGGTCGCGGCCAGCGTGCTCGGCGAGGGCTATATCGGTGAGGTCGGCCGCACCTGGCCCGCCGACGGCGCCGCCGACGAGCGGACACGTGTTCTGTACCGGCGTGCGGATGCGCTGTACGGCCGCCTGATCGAAGCCTGCCGCCCCGGCGCAACGGCCACCGCCCTGCTCGACGCGTACGAGGCCGAGGGCGTCGACCTGCCACCCATGCCGGTCGCCCGCGGGCTCGGCATGGGCTTCGACGCCCCGGTGGTCTCCCCGCGCCTACGCGAGACCGCCGCCGCCGAGCGCCTCGAGCCCGGCATGGTGCTCGCCGTCACCGGCTACGTGTGGGAGCAGGGCGTCGGCGCCGTCTTCACCCGCGACTCGGTGCTGATCACCGATTCCGGTCCCCAGGTGCTGACCACCGCTCCGCACCGGCCGCACTGAGCGGCGGCCCGGGGGGCCCCCCCCCCCCCC
>NZ_JARWRU010001182.1 GCF_029867845.1 Nocardia farcinica
CCGCAGGCCCGGGCGGAGCGGCCGGACGGAACCAGGGCGGCCAGGTCACGGGTGCCCCGGTCACGGAAGTCCCGGGGACGACGGTCTCGGGGACGACGGTCTCGGGGACGACTACGGCCGCCCCTCCGGTGGCCGAGCGGCCGTGGACAGCCGGGAGAGCGGATGACGGATCAGACGGCGTCGCCGGGGCCGACCCGCGGCTTGGGGGCGCGCAGCTTGCGGATCTGCGAGGCGCGCACGAAGGCGTACCAGCCGAGCTTGAAACCGGTGTCGGTGGTGTCGGGGAAGCGCTCGATCACCCGGTTGTTGACCAGCTTGCCGAGGATCACGCCCTCGATCGCCATGAACAGCATCATCACCAGCATGACCAAGGTCACGATGGTCTGCAGGCCGGGCGCGGCGAACATCGACAGGATCAACAGCAGCGCCATCGGCATGAACAGGCCCGACAGGTTGCGGCGGGCGTCGACGATGTCGCGCACCATGGCGCGCACCGGCCCCTGGTCGCGGGGCAGCAGATACTTCTCCTCGCCGGCCAGCATCTTGGCGCGGCGCTCCTGGACGGCGGCCTTGCGCTCGGCCGCGGCCGCCTTGCGTTCCTCGCGGGAGAGCTTGGGGCCCTTGGTGGCCTTGCGGCGGGCCCTGGCCTCCTTGGCGGTCAACGGCGCGGGCGCGACGGGGCCGCGCCTGCGGCCCTCGGCCTCACGGCGCTTGGGGGTGGGGCGGCCCTTGCCCGGGGTGACCTTGCCCGGAGTGGCGGCGCCCGCCTTGGTGGTGGTGACCGATCCGCTCTGCGCGTCCGCCGTGGACTCGGCGGTCGCGTCGGTGGTGCCGGCCTGGTCGCGACGGAACAACTTCACGCCGACCAGGCTATTCGATGGCGTGTCGGGCGGGGAAACCCGGTCACTTCGGACGAGCTGGACCAGGGCCCGCTCGGCGGCGGTCGGGCGCCTGCCGATGGCGCTCCCGGCGGCCGCCGCGGCGACCGTGTCGTGGCGCGGTCTGCGGCCCGTCGGGCCGCAGTGGCAAGATGGGGGATACGAGAGGGGAATACCAGCCCGCCTCAGTGGCGTTGTTGCATCGGGTTGACCTCAGCTGTCTATAGGAGCGTTCATGACTGTGCAGAACGAGACCGTGCAGAACGAAACCACGACTCACGGCGTGATCCTGACCGACGCCGCGGCGAGCAAGGCCAAGGCGCTGCTGGATCAGGAAGGCCGCGACGACCTGGCGCTGCGCATCGCGGTGCAGCCCGGCGGCTGCGCGGGCCTGCGTTACCAGCTCTTCTTCGACGACCGCACCCTCGACGGCGACCTGACCGCCGAATTCGGCGGCGTCACCCTGGCGGTGGACCGGATGAGCGCTCCCTACGTGCAGGGCGCCTCGATCGACTTCGTCGACACCATCGAGAAGCAGGGCTTCACCATCGACAACCCGAACGCCACCGGCTCCTGCGCCTGCGGCGACTCGTTCAACTGACCGGCTGACCACCGACCGAGCGAGGTCACGTCCCCCGGCGCAGGCGCAGGCGTCCGCCGGGGGTTCCGGCACGAGGTGACTCCGATCGGCGGGCGGATGTTGATACCGTGAGAACGGGGACCGGTATCACCGGCCCGTGCCCGCTGCCGCCTACCGTTGAAGGGGCCCCGCCTCGTGTCTATCGCCGTGTCCGCGTCCATCGCGACCGACCATCTCATGCGTTTTCCCGGACGGTTCGCCGATGTGCTGCTGGCCGATCAGCTGGCCAATGTGTCGCTGAGCTTCCTGGTCGACGACCTGCAGATCCGCCGCGGCGGTGTCGCGGGCAACATCGCTTTCGCCATGGGCGTGGTGAACCGCACGCCCCGGGGGGGGGGGGGGGGGGGGGGCGGCGGGGGGGGGGGGTGGGGGGGGGGGGGGGGGGGCCGGGGGGGGGGGGGGGGGGGGG
>NZ_JARWRU010001183.1 GCF_029867845.1 Nocardia farcinica
GGGTCTTCTCCCCAACTCCCCCGCCCCCCTCCGGCCCCCACGGCTGGTCCGACCGCGACGCCCGCACCTGGAGCGACGGACGCTTCTATGTCGACATGGTGCGCGACATGGAGCGCGCGGGCTTCGACTTCATGATGCTCGAGGACTCTCTCATGGTGCCCGACATCTACGCCGGCACCGCCGAACTGGAACTCAAGCACGCCTTCTACGCGCCCAAGCTCGACCCGGTGCCGGTGGTGTCGATGCTGGCCTACGCCACCGAGCACATCGGCATCGTCGCCACCGCCTCGACCACCTTCTACCCGCCGTATCTGCTGGCCCGCGCCTTCGCCACCCTCGACCACGTCACCCGCGGCCGGGTCGGCTGGAACGTGGTGACCTCCAGCGAGGACCGCGCCGCCCAGAACTTCGGCATGGACGTGCTGCCCGAGCACGACGCCCGCTACGAGATCGCCGAAGAGTTCATGGAGGTCACCGGCAAGCTGTGGCAGTCATGGGAGCCCGACGCCATCGTCATCGACCGCGAGCGCGGCTACTTCGCCGATCACACCAAGGTCAACCCGATCGACCACCGCGGCAAGCACTTCGCGGTGCGTGGGCCGATGAATGTGCACCCCGGCCCGCAGGGCAAGCCGGTGATCTGCCAGGCGGGCTCCTCGCCGCGCGGACGCGATTTCGCCGCGGCCAACGCCGACATGCTGCTGTGCATCCCCAACGGGCTAGAGGGCATGAAGGCCTATCGCGACGACATCCGTGCGCGCGCGGAGAAGTTCGGCCGCGACCCCGACGAGATCAAGGTGTTCTTCGTCGTCGCGCCCGTCATCGGCCGCACCGACGAGGAGGCCCAGGCGAAGAACGAGGCGTTCCTGGCCGCCGAACAGGAGAACTTCGAACACCAGATGGTGCACTTCGCGGCCACGATGGAGATCGACTTCTCGGTCTTCGATCCCGACCTGCCCATCCCCGACGATGTGACCACAAACGGCCACCAGGGCCAGTTCGCGCTGTGGAAGGAGGCCTTCGGCGGGCGTCCGATCCGCGAGGCCGCCTCCAAGATGCGGGTCCAGTCGATGGAACTGGTCGGCTCGCCGGTCACCGTCGCCGACAAGATGGAGGAGGCGATGGACTACGTCGGCGGCGACGGGTTCATGTTCCTTTCGCAGCCGCCCAGCCGCTCCTACACCGCCCTCATCACCGAGGGCCTGTGCCCGGAACTGTCGCGGCGCGGGCTGATCCGGCAGGGCTTCAGTCACCGCACCTTCCGCGAGAACCTCCGTGCGTTCTGAACGCACCTCCCGGTTCACCGGCATGGCCGCGGCCACGGCGTACGTGGTCGGCATCTGCGGCTCCAACGGCATCGTCCCGCTGTTGCCGCGCTACCAGGACGAACTCGGGCTCTCGGCCTTCGAGAGCGCGGTGATCTTCGCGATGTACTTCGTCCCGCTGGTGGCGGTGCTGCTGATCGGGGCGCGCACCTCGCTGGCGCGGTACTCGCGGTTCGTGCTCATCGGCGCGATGGGCTGCGCGGTGGTGGCCAACCTGCTGCTGTTGTTCGGCGCGAACCACGGCGCGCTGCTGTACCCGGGCCGTTTCCTGGTCGGGCTGTGCAGCGCGCTGGCCACCGGCGCCGGGGCGGCGGTCATGTCGGCCGGGCTCGGGCCACGGGGCAGGCAGTTCGTGTCCGGGGCGTCGATGTTCGGCGCGGGCATCGGCCTGGCCCTGGCCACCGCCGTCGTGGTGTGGCTGCCCGGCCCGACCACCACGATCTACCTGCTCAACGTGGTGCTCTCGGCGGTGTGCGCGGTGGTCCTCGCGGTCGACCTGCGCGACGGACCGCTGTTGCTGCCCGAAGGGCAGGCGGCCACAGCACAAGTACCCACAGCACAGGTAGCCCCTGGGCAGGCGATTGCTGGGCAGGCAGGCGCTGGACGGCCGGACTCGGTCCGCGGCGGTCCGGCCCTCGGCCGTACCGTGGCCGGGCCCCCGGGGCGGGGGGGGCAGCCCCACCCCGACCAGATCCGCGC
>NZ_JARWRU010001184.1 GCF_029867845.1 Nocardia farcinica
GGGGGGGGGGCGGGGGGGGGGGGGCGGCCGGGGCGCCCCCCCTCCCCCCCGGCCGGGGGCCCGGGCGCCCGGGCGCGGCGCCCCCCCCCCCCACGACACCGCCGCCGCCCGCTCGATCGTCGCCGAGGAACTGGCCAAATATCTGGCCGGACAGCGGATGGCCGAGGTCACCCCGACCGTGGCCGCGCTGCGCCAGCGCGCCGCCGAGGTGGTGGAAGCCGAACTGCTGCGGCTGGATTCGCGGCTGCCCGCGCTGGCCGACACCGAGCGTGACGAGGTCGCGCGCACGGTGCGCCGGGTGGTCGACAAGCTGCTGCACGCGCCGACGGTGCGGGTCAAGCAGCTGGCCTCGACCCCGGGCGGCGACAGCTACGCCGAGGCGCTGCGCGAGCTGTTCGAACTCACGCCCGGGGGGGCGGTGGCGGTGGGCGGGCCGTTGGTGATCCCCCCCATCGGGGGCGACCGCACCGCGGGCCTGGCCGACGACTTCACCCCAGGGCACACCCTTGGCCTGGACAACCACCTCGGTGAGGAGGAGACCCCGGCATGACCGTCGCGCAGGAAGAGGGCAATGTGACCGCGCTGCGGACCGGCGCCCCGTTACGCATCGGCACCCGTGGCAGCCTGCTGGCGATGACCCAGGCGGGCACCGTGCGCGACGCGCTGATCGCGGCGGGCCACCCGGCCGAGCTGGTGGTGGTCAAGACGCCCGGCGACCTGTCCGCCGACCCGGTGGCCAAGATCGGCGTCGGGGTGTTCACCTCCGCCCTGCGCGACGAGCTGCTGGCCGGCTCCATCGATCTGGCCGTGCACTCCTACAAAGACCTGCCGACCGCGCCGGACCCGCGTTTCACCATCGCCGCCATCCCGCCCCGCGAGGACCCGCGCGACGCGCTGGTCGCCCGCGACGGCCTCGTCCTCGGTGAGCTGCCGGCCGGATCCACCGTGGGCACCTCGGCCCCGCGCCGGATGGCCCAGCTGCGCGCGCTCGGTCTCGGCCTGGAGATCGTGCCGCTGCGCGGCAATGTGGAGAGACGGCTGAACATGGTCACCTCCGGCGAGCTCGACGCCGTGGTGCTGGCGCGGGCGGGCCTGGCGCGCATCGGCCGCACCGAGGTGGTCACCGAGGCGCTGGAGCCGGTGCAGGTGTTGCCCGCTCCGGCGCAGGGGGCGCTTGCGGTGGAATGCCGCAGCGAGGACGTCGCGCTGGCCGAGGCGCTGGCCGGGCTCGACGACGCCGCGACGAGAGCCGCGGTGGCGGCCGAGCGCGCGCTGCTGGCCGAACTGGAAGCCGGATGCACCGCGCCGGTGGGGGCGCTGGCCGAGGTCGTCGAATCGCTCGACGACGACGGCAGGGTCGTCGAGGAGCTGTCGCTGCGCGGTTGCGCCGCCGCGATCGACGGCTCGGAGGTGCTGCGCGCCTCGGTGGTCGGCGACCCGACGCGGGCGGCCGAGCTAGGCCGCGAGCTGGCTCGTGAACTGCTGGAACTCGGTGCGCGCGAGCTGCTCGCCGCCGAGGCGGGCCTGCCAGACACAGACTTCAGCAATCCCAGTCCGATGGAGAACCCTCAATGAGCCGAGCCACCAAGAAGCACCCCGGTCGGATCCTGTTCGTCGGGTCGGGACCCGGCGACCCGGCGCTGCTCACCGTGCGTGCGCGCGAGGTGCTCGGCAGGGCGACGCTGGCCTTCACCGACCCCGATGTCGACAAGGGCGTCCTCGCGCTGATCGGCAGCCAGGTCGAGGAACTCGAGGACGGTACCCGTCCGGTGGACGTGCGCCCCGCCCTCGGTGAGCCCGCCGAGGTCGCCAAGACGCTCATCGCCGAGGCGCGCGCGGGCCACGATGTGGTGCGTGTGGTCGCGGGCGACCCGCTGACCACCGACTCGGTGATCACCGAGGTCACCACCGTGACCCGCTCGCACATGGTGTTCGAGGTGCTGCCCGGTCTGCCCACCGGCTCGGCGGTGCCGAGTTACGCGGGCATCGCGCTCGGCTCCGGCCACACCGAGGCCGATGTGCGCGGCGAGGTCGACTGGGCCGCGCTGGCCGCCGCCCCCGGCCCGCTGGTGCTGCACGCGACCTCCGGCCACCTGGCCGAGACCGCCAGCGCGCTGGTCGAGCACGGCATGGCCTCGCAGACCCCGGTCGCGGTGACCGTGCGCGGCACCACCCGCCAGCAGCGCACCATCGAGGCCACCCTGGCCACCCTGAACAGCACCGCCTCCGAGCTGGTCGGACCGCTGGTGCTGACCATCGGCAAGGCGGTCGCCACCCGCTCGAAGATGTCGTGGTGGGAGTCGCGCGCGCTCTACGGCTGGACCGTGCTGGTGCCGCGCACCAAGGACCAGGCCGCCGAGATGAGCGAGCGGCTGGTCACCCACGGCGCCATCCCGATGGAGGTGCCCACCATCGCCGTCGAGCCGCCGCGCAGTCCCGCGCAGATGGAGCGCGCGGTCAAGGGCCTGGTCGACGGCCGCTACCAGTGGGTGGTTTTCACCTCGACCAACGCGGTGCGCGCGGTCTGGGAGAAGTTCGCCGAGTTCGGCCTCGACGCCCGCGCCTTCTCCGGCGTGAAGATCGCCTGCGTGGGCGAGGCGACCGCGGACAAGGTGCGCTCCTTCGGCATCAACCCCGAACTGGTGCCCTCCGGCGAGCAGTCCTCCGAGGGCCTGCTGGCCGACTTCCCGCCCTACGACGACGTCTTCGACCCGGTGAACCGGGTGTTGCTGCCGCGCGCCGACATCGCCACCGAGACCCTGGCCGAGGGCCTGCGCGATCGCGGCTGGGAGATCGACGACGTCACGGCCTACCGCACGGTGCGCGCCTCGCCGCCGCCCGCGGAGACCCGCGAGATGATCAAGACCGGCGGTTTCGACGCGGTCCTGTTCACCTCCTCCTCGACGGTCCGCAACCTGGTCGGCATCGCGGGCAAGCCGCACGCGCGCACCATCGTGGCGTGTATCGGCCCGAAGACCGCCGAGACCGCCGTGGAGTTCGGTCTGCGCGTGGACGTGCAGCCCGAGGTCGCCCAGGTGGGCCCGCTGGTGGAGGCGCTGGCCGAGCACGCCGCCCGGTTGCGCGCCGAGGGGCTGTTGCCGCCGCCGCGCAAGAAGAGCCGCCGCAGCCGGTAGGCCCCGCCCGTCGCGACGACCGACGGCGGGCCCCCCCCCCCCCGGGGGGGGGGGGGGGGGGTTTTGGGGGGCGGGGGGGGGGGCCGGGGGCGGGGCGGCAAAGT
>NZ_JARWRU010001185.1 GCF_029867845.1 Nocardia farcinica
CTGGGGGGCGTCGTCGATGCTCTGGGGGTCGAGCACCCCGTCTCCGTTGGCGCCCACCGCCCAGCGCTGCCCGGGCTCCGGTATTAACTGCCGCGGCCCGCCCGCCCGGTCGTAGACCGGGTCGCCGTCGTATCTGCCGCCGTCGGTGTCGGTGATGGTGGCGACGCCGGGGGCGCCGTCGAGGGCGATGCCGATGATCGGCGGGCGCACCACGCCGTCGTCGTGCAGTTCGGCCTCGCGGTGGGTGCCGTGTTTGCTCTCCACGCTCGCGATGCCGGCCAGGGTGGTCCAGGCGATGCCGCACTCCGGGCGCGAGACCGCCATGACCGCGGCGGCGTAGCCGTAGGCCTCGAGGGCGACGGTGGGAATCCGCAGCCGCCCCGACTGCTCCTGCGCCCACTCCCGCAACTGCAGGGCGGCGCGGCCGGGCGCCTCGATGTCGATCATCGGCAGCGGCGTCCCCGGGCCGGGCGGCATGTCGTCGGGGATCGGCGGCTGCCCCACTCCGCATCCGGCGACCACGGCGGCGACCACGGCGGTCGCGGCGACGCCGGACTTCTTCCACATCACCTTTCAATAATGCCGATTTCGGCGGCGGACGCCGACCCGGCCGATCACAGACCACTCGGTAGGTCACGCAAATCACGCCGGGGACCCCGTGAACGCTCTAGCCTTTCATGCGATTCCGCTATTTTTCGGCGACATTATTAGGTAAGGCTTGCTTAAGTGGAAGTGACCGACTACCTTCGCATTCCATTCGCTCCCACCGCTTTTCGACCCTATGCGAAGAAGGGAACTCCCAGGTGAAAAGCGTTCTCCCCGAACGTAAGACGCTTCACCCTCTGGACATCGAACATCGCGAGCTCGATCCGGCCGCCGCCCACGCCGTCCGCGCGCTGGCCGATGAGATCTCCGACACACTCACCCGCTCACCCGAGGCCGCCGAACGCGCCCGCACCCTCACCGATCCGGCCCTGGTCGACCTGGTGGACACGCGCGTCGGCGAACTGCCCGCCGAGGTCGCCGCCGCCGTCCGCCCGCCCGACGGTCGCGCGGGAGCCGTGGTCCTGGGCAGGCTACCGGTCTGCGACGCGAAATTGGGTGCCACACCGAAGGATTGGCGCGAGGCCGCCAGGCGGGCGGCCGAGCCGGGCAGGCGCGAATCGCTGAGCCTCGACATCGCGGCGCTGCTGCTGGCCCGGTGCGCGGGCGAGCCGTTCGGCTGGGCGGGCCAGCAGGCGGGCAGGCTGGTGAACAACATCCTGCCCACCCCAGGTCACGAACTCGAACAGTCCGGCGCCAGCAGCACGACCCTGCTCAGCCCGCACACCGAGGACGCCTTCCACCCCGAACGCGCCAACCTGCTCATGCTCGCCTGCCTGCGCAACCCGGACGCGGTGGGCACCACGGTGTCCTCGGCGCTCCGGGTGGATCTGGACGCCGCCGACCGTGCGCTGCTGGCCACCCCGACGTTGCCGATCCTGCCCGACGTCTCCTACGGCGAGGACCACCTCGGCCACCCGGCGCCACCGCTGCCGACGCTGTGGCAGGACGCCGCGGGCGACCACGGAAACCGTGACGGCGCAACCCATCCCACGCTGCGCTACGATCCCGCCTACACCCCGCTCGACGATGCCGATCCCGACTTCCGCCGCGCCTACGCCCGCCTCGGCGCGGAACTGGAGCGGGTCTGCGTCACCGTCGCACTCGCGCCGGGCGAACTGCTGCTGGTGGACAACGACGTGGCCGTGCACGGCCGGGTCCCGTTCACCCCGCGGTACGACGGCACCGACCGCTGGCTCAAACGCGTCAACATCCGGGTACCGGAACGGCGGCGCAGGCGAGCCGAGGCCGACGAGAATGGCTACGGGCAGCAGATCGTTGCTCCCTTCGGCACAGGGCCGTTCGGATCGGCAGCGGAGCGGGATACGACTTCTGATGGACGAGGACGCCGTGAACACTCGTGACCGGAGCACGCCGCTGCGCGTGCTCAGCCGCAGCGATCTGGCCGACGTGCCGATCACGCCCGGCGAGGTGGTCCGCGCCGTCGAGGACGCCTATCTGGCGTTCGCGGCGGGAGATTCGGACAACCCGCGCAAGCTGAGCGTGGCGAACCCGGACGGCTGGTCGGTCGCCTATGCCATGCTCGGCCGCGACGGCAGGCGCCGGGTGGTGGCCATGAAGACCAGCTACAAGTTCGATCCCGGCCACGACCGCTCCACCAAGCGCTACTACACCACCATCACGCTCTACGACGACACCACCGGCGCGCCCATCGCCATGATGGACTGCGCCAGGGTGGGCGCGCTGCGCACCCCGGCGGTGTCGGCGCTGCTGGTGCGCGAGACCGTCCGCCGCGGCGCGGAGAGCGTGCTGCTCATCGGCACCGGCACCCAGGGCCGCAACGCGTTGCCACATCTGCTGGCGGCCAACCCGCACCTGCGCAAGCTGATGGTGTACGGCACCCACCCGGAGGGCCTGGCGGCGGTGCACCGGCAGCTGGCCGACTACGACCGGCACGCGCTGCTGGAGACCGTCGACGACCCGAGGGCCGCCGCCGCGCGCGCCGACGTGGTGCTGGCCACCGCCGGTCCCGGCACCGAGGTGGCGCTGGAGGCCGAGGACCTGGCGCCCGGCTCGACCGCCGTGCTGGTCGGCTACGGCCTCGCGCCCTCCACGCTGGCCGCCGCCGACCGGGTGATCGCCACCAGCGCCGAGCAGATGCGCCTGACCGGCACCGACATGGCCGGCCCGGACGGCAGGCTGCGCGAGGTGGACGCCGAACTCCCCCGCATCCTGGACCGGCGCGCGGTCGGCCGCCGCTCCGACGAGGAGAAGATCTTCGTCTACAACAGCGGCCTCGTGCTCACCGACATCGCCGTCGCGCACGCCCTCGCCGAGGTCGCCATCGCCCAGGGACGCGGCACGGAGGTCACTCTGTGGGATTAGAGACCGCCGTCGGCCTCACCACGTCCACGGACTCCGGGGACATGGTCCTGTTCGAGATCGACCCGGCCCAGCGCGTGCCCCCGCCCGCGGACACGCCCGACACCACGCCCCCGCCCGCCCCCGAGCCGCCACCGCTGCCCGACATGACCGTGCCCCTGCCCATCTGGACCACACCCTCCCCGCTGCCGGCCGACCCGCAGGAGGAGCCGATCGGCACGACGGCAGCCGGGCACGACGCGGCACCGGGTAACGCGTCCCGGGTGCTAACGGCGCCGCCGATGCCCGCCCTGCTCGATCCGTGGGAGGAGCGGGTGCTCGCCGACCCGGATCTGCTGGGCGACATCGCCTTCGCGGTCGGCACGCCGTTCCATCTGATGTACCCGGCGCGGGTGCGGCGCAATGTGGCGCAGTTCCAGCGGGCGTTCGCGGCGGCAGGCGTGGACGGCGTCGTCTACTACGGCAAGAAGGCGAACAAGGCGGCATGCGTGGCGCGGGCGTGCGCCGAGCAGGGCGCGGGCGTCGACGTCTCCAGCGTGGGCGAGCTGACGGCCGCGCTGGCGCAGGGCGTGCGCGGTGACGAGCTGATGGTCACCGGGCCGGCGAAGTCGGCGGAGCTGCTGTGGCTGGCCTCCCGGCACGGCGCGGTGATCGCGCTCGACGCGCTCGACGAGCTGGATCGGCTGCTGGGCGCCGGGCTCGAGGCGCGCGTGCTGCTGCGTGTGCTGCCGGACGGCTCGGACAGCCGGTTCGGCATGACCGGGGCCGAACTGGACGAGGCGGTCACCCTGCTGGCCGGGCGGGAGCGGATCCGGCTGTGCGGGTTCAGTTTCCACCTGTCCGGCTACGACGCGGCGGCGCGGGCCGAGCTGGGCGCCGCGCTGACCTGGCGCTGCCTGCGCGCCAGGGAGCTGGGCCACCCCCCCCAGCGGCTGTCGCGCGGCGGGGGGGTGGGGGGGGGCGAATTGGCCCCGCGGGGCGGGGGGGGGGTGAACCCGCCCCCGGGGGCCCCGG
>NZ_JARWRU010001186.1 GCF_029867845.1 Nocardia farcinica
GTCCAAGGGATGTCCGTATAGGCAGCATGGTTGTGAATGCTCTCGTCGTTCACGACACGGACGCGGTACTCGGCTACACGAGGATCTGCCGCCACTGCGAGTGCGACATGGCGCGCCATGTCCTCGACGAAGACCGGGGCGTCGTATGCGGCCATGGTCACGTACCGTTCGTCGGACCGTTTGAGAAGCGAATACACGGGCGAGGAACCGGCGGATTCCGCAATGGCGATCAGATCGTCGAACCACAGATTCCCACGCAGATCGAGGGGGCGCGCTCCGATCGTCACATGTCCGCGTTGGTTGTGGGCGCCCCGGTCACTGATGGATTTGCTGCACGGACACACGCTCGTCACCGGCACATGGACCTGCTGTGTCAACTCGAACCCGCTCTCGGAGACTGCCGCTTCGAGCTCACATCCGAAGTCGACGAAAGACGGGATTCCGGAAACGGGTGCCCGTCGCTCGAGGAAGTAGGGAAAGGAAAATCTGACCCGAGCCGAATCACTGCCCATGCGGCGCCTGAGTTCGTCGACCATGGCGAGGGTGTTGCCCGCATCGAGTTGGTCGCGCCACTCGTTCAGGACGTCGAGGAACCGGCTGAGATGTGCGCCTTTACGTTCCGCGGAGAGGCTGACAGACATCGTGACGGTCGCTGCGGTCTCCCTCTTGCCACCTTGCCCATCCGCGATGAGCAGGGGATAACGCAGTTCTCCGATCCCGACCTCGGCGAGAGGGACGCCCCGCGTATCGGGTTCCGCTTGGACGTCAGCCAGCATCTGCTTCATCCTCCCCGCGGTACACGCATCCCGAGGTGCAGGTCTCTTTGACGACGACCTGCGAAAGCGGCAGACGGTATTCCAGGCGTGCCCATATCCATCGTGCGAGCACTTCGCTGGTCGGATTCTCGAGGCCAGCAACTTCGTTGAGGTAGTGATGGTCCAGTTCCTCGGACAGTGGTGCGAACGCCTGCTTGATCTCGGCGAAGTCCATCACCCATCCGGTCGTCGGATCGACCTCACCTGCGACATGGACAACCACTCGATACGAATGGCCGTGCAGTCGCGCGCACTTGTGCCCCTCGGGTACATTCGGTAGGCGGTGAGCCGCTTCGAAGGTGAATTCGCGGTAGATCTCCATCACTTGACTCCTATGTACTTGTGGGTCTGGATGCTCAACCTCCACTGCGGGTGCTGAAGGCAGTACTCGATGGCCGCCTTCGTGTTCTCTTGAAGTGACGGCCCGTCCATCGGTTGCAGCAGCAGGGAACGGAAATCGAGGGATTCGAACAACTCCGGAGTCGCACCGTCTTGCGGGTAGACCAGCTTGAGTTCGTCTCCAGATGTCAGCACGAGCCCGGCTCCGGCTTTCGGGCTGACACAGATCCAGTCGAGTCCCTCCGGGGCGGGTTTGGTGCCGTTCGTCTCAACCGCAATTTCGAAGCCCGCGTTATGCAACTCATCCACCAAAGGCTGGTCGAGTTGCAGCAGCGGCTCCCCGCCCGTGCACACGACCAGCGGTCGTGAGCGAGGGTGGGCCCGGCCCTCCCATGCTGCAACTACAGCCGCGGCCAGTTCTGGTGCTGTTGCAAAGGTGCCACCGCCAGGCCCGTCGGTACCGACGAAATCGGTGTCGCAGAACTGACAGATCGCTTTGGCCCGGCCGGACTCGCGTCCGTTCCAGAGATTGCAAGCGGCAAAGCGGCAGAACACAGCTGGGCGCCCGGCATTCCCGCCCTCGCCCTGTAGCGTGTAGAAAAGTTCCTTGATCTGATAGCTCATCAGTCTGCTCCGGTCAGACTGTACGGTGCCGGGTCGGACATGCCGAGTTCCTGGAAGCCGCGGATACGGAGCAGACACGAGTCGCATGTGCCACAGGCCGCGTTGTCTGGACGGGGGTCGTAGCAACTATGGGTAAGGCTGTAGTCCACACCCAGAGCCAGGCCACGCTCGATCGTCTCTGCCTTGGTCAACGAGATCAGCGGGGTGTGGATCTTCAGTCTCTGAGTGCCTTCCACACCTGCCTTGGTAGCAAGATTGGCCATGCGCTCGTATGCCTCGATGTACTCAGGGCGGCAGTCGGGGTAGCCGCTGTAGTCGAGCGCGTTCACGCCGATGAACACATCACTGGCTCCCAAGGTCTCTGCCCACGCCAGAGCGAACGACAGAAAGATCGTGTTGCGAGCCGGCACGTAGGTGATCGGGATCTCAGTGGTGACGATTTCCTCGGCACGGTCGTGGTGTGGAACATCGATGTCGGCGGTCAGCGCAGACCCACCGAAGACACGCAGGTCGATATCGGCAACCACGTGCGCCGCAGCTCCGAGTGCTGCGGCAACCCGTCCTGCCGCCTCCAGTTCCACCGTATGCCGCTGTCCGTAGCGAAAGCTCAAAGCATACGGCTCGTAACCCTTGTCACGCGCGATCGCCAGGACTGTCGACGAGTCGAGCCCCCCGCTCAACAGCACAACTGCCTTCTTGCTCATGCCGCCTCCTTACGACCACACGCCTGCCACACGCGATAGCAGCCTCTGGGCTAACTTCATCAGGTCGCTGTCGCAGCGGCATGAAGTTTCTGTCCACTACGTCCCAGTAAACTACATCAATGTAGTACTACGAGCGCTCCTGGGCGGGGGTGATGATGCCGCCTTCAGCGGCGCTGTGGTGATGGGGCGGCAGACGGTCCTGGAGAGCGCCGAGACAAGGACTCTACACATCGGCACGTGCCGATGGCACATCTGAATGGTCGAACGCATCTGTTGACATCCGGCTGATTTCTGTCGTTCATTCTGCTTCCATGGGGGTGCCGAATCGGCCCTGCGGCTTGCTCTGTACCTACTGGTATGTCTAGTGTGGCGGGCATGGGTTCACGGGAGCGGCTCGTCGAGTCGATGAGCGAGTTGATGTGGGAGCGGGGGTATGCCGACACCAGCCCTCGTGACGTGCGGGAACTGTCCGGGGTGGGGCAGGGGAGCATGTACCACCACTTCCCGACGAAGCGGGATCTTGCGCTGGCGGCGCTGGAGCGGAATGTGGAAGATCTGCTGCCCGCCGCGACCGAGCTGGACTCGGCGGAGGGGAGTCCGATGGCCCGGATCGAGGCGTATCTGATGCGGCCTCGGGATGCGCTCAAGGGGTGCAAGGTGGGGCGGATGACGCAGGACTCGCAGGTGCGTCAGGACCCGGTGCTGCTGGCTCCGGTGGCGCGGGCGTTCTCACAGGTGCACGTCAAGTGGGTAGCGGTGCTGCGGGAGGCGATCGCGGCGGGGGAACTGCGTGACGATCTCGATCCCGAGCAGGTGGCGCACACGTTGATGGCGGTGCTCCAGGGCGGGTACGTGCTCGCCATCGCGCAGGAGGACCCGGGGCCGTTCGAGGCCGCGCGGGACGGAGCGCTGGATCTGTTGCGGGCCGCCGCGGGGCAGGCCGGGCGGCGTGCGGCCGCCGGAGATCGAGAAGAGGGAACGAAGGAATGACGGTGCGGATCGGGATCAACGGGTTCGGGCGGATCGGGCGCAGTTATCTGCGCGCGGCGCTGGCGAACGAGGCGGATGTCGAGGTGGTGGCCGTCAACGACCTCACCGACACGCGCACGTTGGC